>CAZUKP010000007.1:0-72742 GCA_964620915.1 uncultured Hyphomicrobium sp.
GGCTATGATGCCGACATACCCACCCTCAATTTTTGCAGATGAGACGGCATCCACGCCTTCGGACGACTGCATGACGTCCGAACGCTCTTCGCCAAGCAGTTCGTGAACGGTTGCAAATCGAAATCCCTTTGCATGTAGCGTGTCGATTATGCGCGGCAATGCCCCAACCGTTGCTTTTCGACGTCCCCAATCGTGGAGAAGGATAATTTGCCCCTCACCCTTCAGAACACGGGCAACAATCCGATCATGGATGACATTCGCTGAAGGGTTGAGCCAGTCCCCAGCATCAACACCACTTAGGACCGTTGTGTACCCCATCTGCAGCGCTTGCTGGATGACAGCTGAATTGTCGGGCTGGCCTATGATTGGCGCGCCTCCGTAAGGCGGCCGAAAAAGGCGCGTGTGAACGCCGAGCAAAAACCCCAAGACCCGCTGCGTGGCGTTGAGCTCGTATCGCATTTGCCAGCTCGGGACTTCGCTCAAGCGCGGATGCGAGAAAGTATGATTTCCAATGTCATGTCCCTCGCGATAGATCCGCTTCAATATCTCGGGATGCCGAAGCGCATTTCTTCCGAGGATGAAGAAGGTTGCGGGCACGCCCTTTTCGGCGAGGACATCAAGTATCTTGTTCGTATTGCGATCGTCGGGGCCATCATCGAAGGTGATTGCCAGAACATTCTTGTCTTTCGCTTTCCAACTACCGAGGGTATCCGCAGTCGGTAACTTCGTTATCGTTTGGCCGACGATCAGGCCGGAGCCGTCGTCGTAAGAGAGTGCCCGCGCCCCATCGGAACCCGAAAGTTTGTCGGTTATCATCTCGCTGTTCACGACACTATCATCGAAGATTGGAATTGCGGGCAGTCTCTCCAGATCCGCCAACGCCGCCGTCTCGGGTAGGCGGCCCTTGGCAAAAATGGACCACACCGCAGGGTCCTCGTACCCGAGGCGCCACAATGCCAGTCCTGCCGGATCCACGCCGAGTGCAACACGCGCCTGATTGAATGCGCTCGTGGCATCAAGCAGCCACACGTTGTGGACGCGCCCTAGCCCGTCCGCATAACTAAAGTGACCATTGAGCGTGGGTTGGTTGACAACGAGCGTCGCGCCCGAGCGACCTATCAGGCTCCAGGCGTTGGGCACTGAAATAGGGACGCAACTCCCACCGGATGTTCCGTCACAGGCATAGGATCCCACTGCGAAGATTAACTTCTCCGCAGCCACGCTTTCGGCGAAGGTTTGAACGGCAGCCTCGAACTTGGCTTGAGCTGCAGGCGCGCCTCCTTTCGCGGTTCCGTCGAAAAGTCCAGCCGTATCAGCAATGATGTAATCTACGATGGATGCTAGTTTCTGCACTTGAGGCTTGCTGAGATTCAAGCTGTCAGCGACGATCACCTTGCGCCCCGTCGGGCGGATCGAATCCGCCAGCTCATAGACAAATTCGAGGAAATAACCGAAAGCGCTGGGTGGAATCTCCCCCACGTCAACCACAATCCCAGCGTCGTTCGCGTCCTCAAGGTACGCGGCTATAACGCGGATGTATTCTGAGCGAATTGCATAAGAAGAAAACTGCGCCATCGTCTCCTTTGGCGACAGTTGGCTGGAGAGTACCGGATAGACTTTAAGCCCGGGAGCCTCACTTGTTAGTTGGTCCCTAACCCGACGCTCAATAGCCTCACTGACTTGCTTCAGCTCTTTCGTCTTTCCGTCCAGAGCTAGGAAGTTCGGCAGGACAGCGTCTAGTTTGGTAGCGTTGCGGTGCAACGACTCGTGACTGGCCACATCACCAATGTCGAAATAAGCAAACCGCATCGCGTTGTGCGCTGTGTCGGGCAACGCACGCGTGTTCAGGCCACTTAGCTTCTCATCAGGCGACGAAATCGAAACCGGTCTAGCCGCAGCAATCGACACTTCCGGTCGATCGTGTGAACGGGCGTCATGCTGCAACGCGGGCCCGTAAGTAATGCCCAGGTAGCCGAGAACACCGATGACAAACGCACCAAGGATCAGACCTACGCCTATGAAATTGACCGCAAATCGTCGCCGACCACTTGGATCGTGGAATATCGATTTTCTATGCATGAACAAGCCGTTAGGGATGCGTTATGAAAGCGATCCCTTAGCACGACTTCTTGCCTTTTTATGTATATTTTCGGTAAGATTTTCGGAGCAAATTGTCGCGCGGGGCAATGCCCCGATTGGGCTATCGACTGCTCAAACGAAGACGTTCCGAAGGAGGTCGTGAATTGATATGTACTTTATCAGAATTATGATTGCACATTCGATTGATTCCTCAGTTCAATTCGGGGGTGCAATACGAACCCAATCGACCTTCATTACAGCCTCCGAAAATTCTGGCTCGCCTGCCCATTTTGGGGGAAACCAGAGGCCCAGCCAGAGATTGCCCGGTTTACTCGGCACGTTTGTTTTGATCACAGCCAATTGATTGCCATCGATGTAGAAAGTTACCACGCCTGGCGACTGCGCATCCGGCGGGACCCAATCAAAACGCAGGATGTGAAACTTGCCGTCGGCAACTGCCTCCGGCAGTGCCCAAAAAACTGTCTTTGATTGGCCCTGTCGAAGGCCGCGCCATGTCGTTAGCGAAACGTAATCGAGCCGCGGCTTGCCGCCCGCATTTTCCTGTCCTGGAAATTCAATATCAATCTCATGATTGTGCTCTACGCCATCGTCCGTCTTTTCATAGAAGAAAGTCCACATTGCTGAGACGACACCTAGTTTCGCCGGGATCGTGACGCGTGCCTCGAACCGCCCGCCAAGATATCGCTCGCGCGACATGATCGCTGCACCCGTTCGGCGGCCGTCGGGACGAATGGTGCCATCGCTATTGCGCCCCCGAATCGGTCCCTCGTACGCGTTGCCCCGGGCGAAAAGCGCAAGCTTACCGTCGTCGTCACCGATATTCTCTTTGAGCACACCACCGCTGTAATCACCCTCTTCGGTAAGCCCGCCCCAATTTGCCTGCACCTTCACCCACCGGCAGCTGTTCACCTTGCCGTCAGTGAAGTCGTCAAAGAGTCTGTTCGTCGTCGATAGGGTGTTTTCGGGCACCGGGCACGAGGCGTTCGGCATCTCAGCCACGGCAGACACGAGCGTTACCATCCCGGAAATCACCAGGCCCATGACGAACGGTCCACCCTTACATTTCATAGACGTAGCCTCTGATCTTGCCGCCCTAAGCATGTTCTTGCGGCCGAGCACTTGACGAACCGCAACTCGAGCAAAAGCGCGCCTGACGAACGGCCGAAAGTGAGCCAGCCTCCGTTTCACCTCAGCTTCACGGGAAGCACTGGGCGACCACCCCATCTTCTGTCATTGTTTTGTTGATCGGTGCTTACTTGAACGCTTCGGGCTGCAATGGAAGAGATTTGAGTCATGGGAACTTTCAAAAAACGGCGTCGTCGGCCTGTTAGGCGCAGCATTGGCCGCAGTACCATTGGCCGACAGCCGGGCCCAAGACCCTAAGACCCCGACTCGAGGTGACTTTGTCGGCTGCTGGACCACGACCAAACCTGACGGGACCATGATCCAAACCGACGGGAGCCGGCCTGACGGTTACGCGATTGCTCTGGAAATGATGATGATGTCGGTAGAGTCCGTAGAAAGTGGAGATGCGACGAGGAACCTGTTGAAGGGCAGCACGGATGTTTGGTCACCCGCTGGTGGATACTACATGCCAACGCGCTACTTCAACGGCCTCTATGACCCGGTCTTCGGTACGATCGAACAAGGTGCAGCAGGCGATGGTACCTCTACGTGGCACTTCGTCGGCGATCAGCTCATCGTCGTCCACCATAAGTCGACGCGGCGATCATCGGAAATGGCCGTTCGCTACATGACGCGCGTCGACTGTGAGGAACTCTCAAAAATCCGCAGCCAGAACCAGCGCAAGTACCGGAACCTTCTCTCGACCCAAGGCGGCAGACGCGCCCAATAAGAAAACCGCCGGAGTAATCCTCCGGCGGCCTTCTAAATTTCCAAGTTGTTTGTTGCGCGATAGGCTTAGCTCGCCTCGCGGTCCCGGCGCGGTCCACGCCCGCGACCGCCTTCGCGACGCGGCGGACGCTCGGAACGGAACTCGGGCTCGGCTTCCTCCCCCTCTGCCTTGGGAATTTCCTTGCCCGTCTCCTGATCGACGATCTTCATCGATAGGCGCGTCTTGCCGCGATCATCAAAGCCCAAGAGCTTCACGTAGACTTCCTGACCCTCTTTGACCACTTCGCCCACGGTTGCCGGCCGGCCCTGTGCCAACTGAGAAATGTGCACCAGCCCGTCCTTGGCACCGAAGAAGTTCACGAACGCACCGAAGTCCATGATCTTGACGACCTTGCCGCGGTAGATCTCACCGACTTCCGGCTCGGACGTGATCGCTTTGATGCGATTGAGCGCTGCATCGATCGACTCGCGCTTGGACGCCGCTACCCGAACGGTACCGTCGTCCTCAATGTCGATCTTGGCACCTGACTCCGCCACGATCTCACGAATGACGGAACCGCCCGACCCGATCACCTCGCGGATCTTGTCGGTTGGGATCTGAATGGTCTCGATGCGCGGGGCATGCTCACCAAGCTCGGTGCGCGCAGAGCCCAACGCCTTGCCCATTTCAGCAAGAATGTGAATACGCCCTTCACGCGCCTGGTCGAGCGCGATGCGCATGATCTCCTCGGTAATCCCAGTGATCTTGATATCCATTTGCAGCGAGGTCACGCCTTGCTCGGTGCCTGCGACCTTGAAGTCCATGTCACCCAAGTGATCCTCGTCGCCCAGGATGTCGGAGAGCACGGCGAAATCATCGCCCTCCTTGATGAGACCCATGGCGATGCCTGCAACCGGACCCTTCATGGGCACACCTGCATCCATGAGAGCGAGCGAGGTGCCGCACACGGTCGCCATGGACGACGAGCCGTTCGACTCGGTGATCTCTGAGACGACGCGAATGGTGTAAGGGAACTCGTCTGCGCTCGGCATGATGGGGTGCACCGCCCGCCAAGCAAGCTTGCCGTGGCCGATCTCCCGTCGGCCGGGGCCGCCCATGCGTCCCGTTTCGCCAACCGAGTATGGTGGGAAGTTGTAGTGCAGCATGAAGCGCTCTTTGCGTGTGCCCTCAAGCGCATCGACGAACTGCTCATCGTCGCCTGTGCCAAGGGTGGCAACAACAAGGGCCTGCGTCTCACCGCGCGTGAAGAGTGCCGAGCCATGGGTGCGCGGCAAAACATGCACCTCGGAATGGATGGGACGAACTGTCTTTAGATCGCGGCCATCGATGCGCTCTCCTGTCTTGACGACATTGCCGCGCAAGATTTCGCTCTTGAGCGCCTTCAGCGTATCGGCCAACAGGACCTTCTCGCTGGAATCCCCGTCGGGGATCTCAATTTCGGCGAAGACCTTGTTGGCGATCTCGCCGATGGCAGCGTAGCGGGCCTGCTTTTCCTTGATCGCGAACGCTTCTTTTAGCGGCGCCTCGGCAATCGCCCTTACCTTGTCCATGTACTTGTTGGAATCGGGAAGAACGATATCCCACGGCTCCTTGGCCGCCTTTTCAGCGAGCTTGATGATCGCATCGATAACGGGCTGGAAGTGCTTGTGCCCGAACATCACTGCTTCAAGCATTTGGGTTTCGGGAAGCTCCTGGGCCTCCGATTCCACCATCATCACTGCGTCCTGAGTGCCGGCGATGATGAGGTCAAGCGAACTCTCGCTCATCTCATCGATCATCGGATTGAGCACCAGCTCACCGCCGACCAGGCCAACACGCGCTGCACCGATTGGGCCAAGGAACGGCACGCCTGACAACGTCAGCGCGGCAGAGGCCGCGACAAGACCCACAATGTCGGGGTCATTCTCCATATCGTGCGAAAGCACGGTGATAATGACCTGCGTCTCGTTCTTGAAGCCTTCAACGAACAGCGGCCGGATTGGACGGTCGATCAAGCGGGACGTCAGCGTTTCCTTTTCGGAAGGACGGCCCTCTCGCTTGAAGAAACCGCCGGGGATCTTGCCGGCGGCGTAGGTCTTTTCCTGGTAGTTCACGGTTAGCGGAAAGAAGTCGACGCCGGGCTTAGGGCTCCTGGCAGCGACGACAGTGGCAAGCACGCTTGTCTCGCCGTACTGGGCATAAACGGCCGCGTCGGCCTGGCGTGCCATATGCCCTGTTTCGAGCATCAGCTTTCGCCCGCCCCATTCAATTTCCACACGATGAATGTCGAACATGTTCGGTCTTTCGTTGAATTTCGTTTCGGTCGTATTGTTGCGGCGCTTCCACTGCGTCGGCGCCGATCTCACCGGGCTGCAAATGGTGCCGCAGCGCTAGGGTGTCCTCAAATGTTCGGCTGGGGCGCGCGCGAAACGCAGTGCGCTGGCGTGCCCTGACCGGTCAGCGGCGAATGCCAAGCTTCTCGATGATGTTCTGGTACCGCTGAACGTTCTTGCGCTTCACATAGTCGAGGAGCTGCCGACGCTGGCTGACCATCTTCAACAGCCCGCGGCGGGAGTGGTTGTCCTTCTTGTGAATCTTGAAGTGCTCTGTGAGGTGATTGATCCGCTCGGTGAGGATCGCGATCTGGACCTCCGGCGAACCGGTGTCGTTGGTCTTTGTCGCATTGTCTTTGATGAGCGCGCTCTTGCGCTCAGGCGTAATCGACATCGGGCATCCTTTCTATTTGATGGTGAGGTGAGGCGTAGTGCCTCCGGACCGCGGCCACGGCCGGGATGTCGTCCAGCAGGGTCACGGGATTTGGCTTGATGCGGGTCTTATACACGAGCCGCCCTGGCCCGCGAGTACAAACTCCGTGTTGTAGAGGATCGGCATGCAGCATTGACCCGCCGTTCCTGCTTTGTGCCGGATCAACACTGCCCGCTCAACCAAGATTGAACACCCGGGTCGGCCGGAATGTGCCTTTCTCCAGCTCACCGAGCGCCAAAATACGCCCTTTGAAGTGCGCAAACGCCGCACCTGACATGACCGGGGCATCGCGCCCGCGGATGAGAACAGCTTGGCCGCGCGCCAGGTTGCCTGCATCTGAAGGGCTGACGCCCACACTTGGCAAGGCATCAAGCGGTGTCTCGATGGGCCGAAGAAACTCCTCCAACGCCGTTTCGCTGTTTTCTGCAGCGCCTTTCAACGCATCGAGCGACACAGCGGCGTCTTCGCCAAATGGCCCGACACGCGTCCGCCGCAGCGCGATGACATGCCCGAGGCAATTCAGCACGCGGCCCATATCGCGAGCCAGTGCTCGCACATAAGTCCCCTTGCCGCACTCCGCCATAAAGACCGCCGTCTCGGCATCCGGCATCTCGATGAGGCGCAGATCATCGATGTCGACGTTACGCGCCTCCAACACGACCTCCTCACCGCTGCGGGCAAGATCGTAGGCCCGCGCCCCGTCGACCTTGATGGCGGAATAGCTCGGCGGCACTTGGCTGATGGTTCCGATGAACTGCGCAAGTACCGATTCGATTTCGGCAGGGACCGGACGCCGGTCCGCTGTTTTGATGATGCGCCCTTCCGTATCGCCGGTATCCGTCTCTGCCCCGAACCGCACCGTGAAGCGATAGCCTTTCGTGCCGTCCATGGCGTAGGGGACTGTCTTGGTCGCCTCGCCGAGCGCAATCGGCAGCACACCGGTCGCCAGCGGGTCGAGCGTGCCCGCGTGGCCGGCCTTTTGTGCTTCAAAGAGGCGCTTAACCGCGCCGACGGCCTGCGTCGAGGTCATGTCCGACGGTTTGTCGAGCACGAGCCAACCGTGGACCGGCTTTCCTTTTTTTCGACGTGCCATGTCAGTCGGGCACCTGCACTCAATCCTCGTCCAAGTCGTGGCGAACTTTCGGACTGGAGAGGAGCTTATCGATACGGCTTGCCTCCTCGAACGTCTCGTCCCTGAGAAAGCGAATGTCAGGCGCAAATTTCAAGCTGACGGCGTGTGCAATCTCACCGCGTATGAATCGCTTGTTCCGATTGAGCGCTTCAATCACTGGTTCAGTGTCCGCCCCTCCCAATGGGATAACGTAGGCCGTCGCCAGCTTCAGATCCGGCGAGAGCCGTACTTCGGGTACAGTCACAACGTGTGAAGCAAGCACGTCGTCATGGATATCACCGCGCGCCAACATCTCTGCCAGCTTGTGGCGGATAAGCTCACCCACACGTAGCTGTCGCTGAGATGGCGCCTTCGCCGAATGTGTCTTGTGTTTGGACATTTCAAATTCCTGCCGGGATCGGACCGGCAAGAGGCTGTGCAATGCAGCCTCAATTTACAGCACTCTGGCCCGACGGGTCCGGCGCGAGCGCCGCTCCCGCAGAACGCCCCCGTTCGCTACTTTGCGAACGGGCCAGCGCCTACGAGCGTCTAGAGTGTGCGCGTCACCGTCTCGACGTTGAAGCACTCGATGACGTCACCCTTACGAATGTCATGGTAGTTCGCGAACGCCATTCCGCACTCCTGGCCCGCAGGCACCTCGCGCACTTCGTCCTTGAAGCGTTTCAATGTCGACAGAGTGCCTTCGTGAATCACCACATCGTCGCGAATGAGCCGCACCTTGGCGCCACGCTCGACTTTGCCTTCCGTCACGCGACAACCCGCCACTTTGCCGATCTTCGATATGTTGAACACCTCGAGGATCTCTGCATTTCCAAGGAACAGCTCGCGGATGGTCGGCGCCAGCAGGCCTGACATCGCCGCCTTCACGTCATCGACAAGATCGTAGATGACGTTGTAGTAGCGAATTTCGACCCCCTCACGATCGGCAGCCGCCTTTGCCTGTGCGTTCGCCCTCACGTTGAAGCCGACAATCACGGCTTTCGATGCGCTGGCAAGCGTCACGTCGGACTCGGTAATACCACCGACCCCGGAGTGCACGATGCGGGCCTCAACTTCATCAGTGCCAAGTTTGGCGAGCGCGCCGGCAATGGCTTCCACCGAACCCTGCACGTCGGCCTTAACCAGAAGCGAAAACTCGCTGCGGTCGGCTTCCTTGAGCTGCTGCATCATCTGCTCAAGCGTACGTGCGGTACCTGCCGAGCCCAGCGTCTCCCGCCGTTTGCGGACACGATAGTCGGTGAGCTCGCGGGCGCGGCCCTCGTTCTCAACAACCGCAAATTGATCGCCAGCCTCAGGAGCAGAATCGAAACCGAGAATTTCCACCGGAACGGACGGACCCGCTTCTTCGGTATTGTGGCTATGGTCATCAATGAGGGCGCGCACGCGTCCCCATGCCATTCCCGCCACGACAATATCGCCGACCTTCAAAGTGCCACGCTGCACAAGAACCGTACCGACCGGGCCGCGGCCACGCTCAAGCTTGGCTTCAATAACGATGCCTTCAGCGGATCGGCTGGGATTAGCCTTTAGGTCGAGAATCTCGGCTTGCAGGTGAATGGCTTCCAGCAACTTGTCGAGATTGGTCCTCTTTAGTGCGGAAACCGGCACTTCGAGTGTTTCGCCCGACATGCTCTCAACGACGATCTCGTGCTGCAACAGCTCGTTGCGCACACGGTCTGGATCAGCCTGCGGTTTATCGATCTTATTGATGGCGACAATGATGGGCACGCCGGCCGCCTTGGCGTGATTGATTGCCTCGATAGTCTGAGGCATCACCCCGTCATCCGCAGCGACGACCAGCACAACGATATCCGTAACTTTCGCACCACGCGCCCGCATGGCGGTGAATGCCTCATGGCCTGGCGTGTCAACGAAGGTAATCTTGCTGCCCGACGGCGTCGTCACCTGATACGCGCCGATGTGCTGCGTGATGCCGCCTGCCTCGCCCGAGACGACATTGGTCTGCCGGATCGCGTCCAAGAGCGAAGTCTTGCCGTGATCGACGTGCCCCATGATCGTAACGACCGGCGCACGCGGCTCCAGCGACCCCGCGTCGTCCTGCTCACCGAGGAAGCCGGTCTCAATATCGGACTCAGAGACGCGCTTCGCTGTATGGCCGAAATCCTGAACGATGAGCTCTGCAGTATCCGAGTCGATCACATCGTTGATCGTGTGCATCTCGCCTTCTTTCATCAAGAATTTGATGACGTCGACGGCGCGTTCTGTCATGCGGTTCGCAAGTTCCTGAATTGTGATCACCTCTGGAATGACCACTTCGCGCACGATCTTCTCGCGCGATTGGGGAATGCCCATCGCTTTGAGCTTTTCGCGCTCGCGTTTGCGCTTCAGAGATGCAAGTGAACGTTCCCGCTGCTTCTCGTCGAAGGCGTTGTTGATCGTCAGTTTGACACGCTCGCGGCGCTCGTCGGCTCGGACGGCCGGCGCACGAGTGCCTGGCTTACGGCCTCTTGGCCCTGCGCGTCCTTCGTCTTCGTCGACCCTGGCCGCAGCAGCCCCGCGGGGACCACGTCGCGACTGTGGTGTTTCAGGAGCCTCTGCGTTTTTCTCGGATGTGGGCTTCGCACGCTGCGGGGTGGCGATCTCGATTTGCTGCGGCTTTCCGCCTTCACGCGGTTGCAGTGCGGGGTTGAGTCTGGACTTCTCCTTGGATCCTGCAGCCTCAGCCTTCGCATGCTCTGGTGCAGCAGTTGCAGTGTCGCCAACGGCAGACTTGTTTTCGCCTGCCTCTTTCTTCGCGGGCGCCGTCGCAGCAGCAGCCGGTTTCGCTGCAGCCTCAGCCGGCTCTGCTTCGGCAGCCCGCTTCGATTTTGCGACGCTCTCTTCGCGCTCGGTTTCATCTTGGACGCGTGCCGCTGCAAGAGCACGGGCCCTGGCTTCGCGTTCTTCCTCTGAGAGCGTCCGACGACCAGCCGCCTCACCCACCTGTTGCTTGGCAGGACCCTTAGCCTTCGCTGGCTTCTTTGGCCCAGCGACCTTTGGCTGCGACTGCGTAACCTCGGGCTCGGCCTCTTGCGCCGCTCCAGGTGTCGCCAGCTTACGTGTTCTGCGCTTTTCGACGACGACCGATTTTGAGCGGCCGTGGCTGAAATTCTGCCGAACATGGCCGGACTCGACCGTCCGCTGCAGGGATAACGGTTTGCGGCCGCCCCCGCGGAGGGTCTTCTCGGTGGTGTCCTTCGTTTCCGTCATGCTCTTCTCGTTAAAAACCCAATATTTATCGTGTTTCGGCAGGACTAGGATGTGCCAAATTTCGACCGATAGCGCCTCAAGCGCTCGGCCTCGCTGACAAACCGCATGGTAGCTCCGCCTCTCGTGAGGCCAGCATGTACCACATTTGGCCGCCCAATGGCCAAGCTCAATTCATCAATAGTGAGCCAATCGACAACAGGTGCCGATACGTCGCTATCGCGGCAGATCGCCTCGAACTTACGGTCCAGCTTGCGCCGTCCATCTTCGGCTGCGTCGGCACCATGGACCAGAACATCAACCTTGCCGCTCTTGAGCAGCTTCTCCACTTTTTCAAAGCCGGTGGAGACCAGCCCCGCCTTATTGGCAAGCGAAAGGGCCTCGAGCGTACGTCGTATAAGTAGTTGCTCTACGGTCTGAGCCAAGTCCTGCGGCACGTTAACCTCGCGCTTCAGGCTCTTGGAGAATGCGTTCGACTTGGCCGCCCGTTCGACGTCTGACTTCGTCGCCGACACCCAGACACCGCGGCCAGGCAACCGGCGCGCCAGATCAGGCACCAGCCGGCCATTGGGATCTACGACGAAGCGGATGAGGTCGGCCGGCTCACGTTCTGCACGCGTAACGATGCAGCGCCGAAGTGAGCCCGAAAGCTCTCTTCCGCCATCACGATCATCGCCTTCGTGCTGAACCTGCAAACTGATCTCCCAAAACCAAACATCACCGTCTAACCCTCGACGGCAGTAGACTTGCCGTCACCGTCTTCGCCGTCAGGGCTGGCCTCATCTTCGGCGGCATCCACTTCTGTGGTTTCCACTTCTGCGGCTTCTACTTCGGCGGCATCCACTTCTGCCGCTTCTACTTCTGCGGTTTCCACTTCTGCTGCTTCGCCTTCTGTGACTTCGCCTTCTGTGACTTCGCCTTCTGCGGCTTCGCCTTCTGCGGTCTCAGCTTCTGGCTCCAACTTAGGCAGCAGGTCCTCTGCCTTGATCCACCCTGCCAACACGCGGGCAGACATGATCATTTCCTCGACTTCGTTGCGGCCAATTTCAAAACCGTCGAGAATGCCCTTGTGGCGCACGGGCTCGGCATCCTTTTCGCGCTTGCGCTCAGTCCAACCAAGAAGATCGTCGGTCGCACAGTCAGCCACGTCCTCGACGGTCTTTATGTCGTTCTCGCCAAACGCGACCATCATTGCTGTGGTCACGCCTTGGATCTTTGCGACATCGTCCTCCACTCCAAGCTCACGCCGCTTGGCGTCTCGGTCGGCTTCCTGTTTCTCAAGGTATTCGCGTGCGCGTGACTGAATTTCTTCAGCCGTATTCTCATCGAAGCCCTCGATGTGGGCGATCTCTGATACATCGACGTAAGCGACTTCCTCAATCGAGGCGAAGCCCTCCGTGACAAGAAGCTGCGCAATCACCTCGTCCACATCGAGCGATTCCATCAGCATCTGCGAGCGCTCAGCGAATTCCTTCTGTCGGCGCTCCGATTCCTCCTGTTCGGTCAGAATGTCGATGTCCCAACCCGTCAGCTGCGAGGCTAGTCGCACATTCTGACCGCGCCGACCAATGGCAAGCGAGAGCTGGGTCTCGGGCACGACGACCTCAATGCGGTTTGAATCCTCATCGAGCACCACCTTGGTCACCTCGGCCGGTGCAAGCGCGTTGACGATGAAGCTTGCCGCATCTGGATTCCATTGGATGATGTCGACCTTCTCGCCTTGAAGCTCGTTCACGACCGCCTGGACGCGCGAACCGCGCATGCCGACGCAAGCGCCGACGGGATCGATCGAGGAGTCCTTCGAAATCACCGCGATCTTGGCTCGGCTGCCTGGATCTCGCGCGACGGACTTGATCTCGACGACGCCGTCATAGATCTCGGGCACTTCCTGCGCGAAGAGCTTCGACATGAACTCCGGCCGTGCACGCGACAAGAAAATCTGGGGGCCGCGTTGCTCGCGGCGAACATCATAAATATAAGCGCGCACACGATCACCGTAGCGCACATTCTCGCGCGGGATCATTTCGTCGCGGCGGATGACGCCTTCCGCGCGGCCAAGGTCGACGATCACGTTGCCGTATTCGACGCGCTTGACTGTGCCGTTTACGATCTCACTAATGCGATCTTTATACTCACTGTAATGGCGCTCGCGCTCGGCCTCGCGCACCTTCTGCACAATGACCTGCTTGGCGTTCTGTGCTGCGACCCGGCCGAAATCAAGTGGCGGCAACGGCTCTCCAATGAGATCACCGATTTGTGCTTCGGGATTGCGCTGCTTTGCATCTTCCAAATTAATCTCAGTCGAGTCGTTCTCGACCGTCTCCACAACCGACAGCACGCGCGACAACCGCGCCTCCCCGGTCTTGGGATCGATCTCACAGCGGATGTCGTTCTCCGCCCCGTACCGCGACTTCGCGGCCTTCTGGATGGCGTCTTCCATCGCCTCGATGACGATCTTGCGATCGATTGTCTTTTCGCGCGCAACCGCTTCAGCGATTTGCAGCAGCTCTAGCCGATTGGCACTAACTCCGGCCATTGACATCGTCGTTCGTCCTCCTCGTGGTGCCGGGCGCTATACATCGTCGCCGGGACCGACATCTTCTTTCGTTTTCGCGCGGCGCAACGCCTCGCGGATCAACTCGTCTGTAAGCACTAGCTTGGCATCGGACACAAGTCCGACCGGCAAGCCAATAACATTGGGTCCGGTCTGATCGAGATCGACTTCGATCCTAATCTCACCGTCCTCGAACCCCTCCAAGGTGCCGCGAAACCTCTTGCGGCCATCGATTGGTTCCTTCAGCTCGACTTTTGCCTCGTGCCCTGCCCAATCCTCAAAGTCCGATGGGCGCACCAGAGGCCGGTCGATGCCCGGGGATGAAACCTCCAAGCGGTAACTGCCCGGTATAGGGTCATGTACGTCCAACAATGGCGATATCTCACGCGATACGGCCTCACAATCCTCGATGACCATCGTACCGTCGGGACGCTCCGCCATGACTTGTACGGTCTGGCCTTCCCGGCCTGTAATCAATACACGCACCAATCGAAAGCCGCGGTCTTCAAGCACCGGCTCTATCAGGGCCGCTACCTTTCCCGCTACGCCGGTCTCATGAACAAACCGATCTCGCAAAGCGCTCTCTTCGCCAGCCTCCATAACCTGAGATATCCGGTTGCTTCCGCTCGAAGATTTCGCTTCAAGACAAAAAGAGCGGACCCCCGAGGGCCCACTCCCTAAAGTTGAGATGATCATGAGCACCGGAGTTTTACGGGATCTCGACGCCTCTGGCAACCCAATTGTGGCTGTTTAAAGGCGCGAATTACGCAAGAACCGCAAGAAGTAGCATCGCCGTCCCTGCCCACGTGCCTTCGCCTCATACCGGGTCTGTGGCCAATCCGCGCCGCGCTCGCGCCAGTCTTGGGGCCCCTCGGCCTGCCACGTGAAAGCACCGCTAGTCCGGATGCTGAGCAAAGCAGTTCGCGCATAGTCGCCGATGTCGGTTGCAATCCTGAGTTCAGCCTGGGGCACCATGACCTTGGCCAAGAGATTGAGCAGTCCAGGCGATACGAGCCGGCGTTTGGCATGGCGCTTTTTCGGCCACGGATCCGGAAACAAAATGTAGACGCGCTGCAGAGAGGCCTCAGGGAGCCAGCGCAAGAGCGGGCGCACGTCATCTGCAAAGAGTCGTACATTTTGTAAGCCATGCTCCTCTATCGCTATCAATGCCTTCACGAGCCCGTCCAGATAGGGCTCGCAGCCAATGAACCCCACGTCCGGATTGTTGCGAGCCTGCCAGACGAGGTGCTCCCCGCCGCCAAACCCAACCTCAAGCCGGACCTCAGAGATCTTGAGCGGAAACAGCGCCTCTAGCGACTGTGGCGACGCCTCGGCTAGATCCACTTCCAACTGCGGAAGAAAGCTATCTAAGAGCGATTGCTGGCGCGCGCTCAAGCGCCGCCCGCGCCGGCGTCCGAACGAGCGCAGCTCATGTACTTCAACAATGGATGCCTTGTTCACATCAGGCGCCAGCGCAGAGACATCACTTTCGTCAGGCAACGGCCTTCTTGAGCTCTTCTGCAAGATCGGTCTTCTCCCACGAGAAGCCACCGTCCGCATCGGGTGTTCGCCCGAAATGACCATACGCCGAGGTTCGCGCATAGATTGGCTTATTGAGGTCAAGGTGTTCGCGAATGCCTCGCGGCGAAAGATTCATGACCTCGCCAAGAACCTTTTCGAGCTTCGCCTCGTCAACGTTGCCGGTGCCGTAGGTGTCGACGTAGATCGACAGCGGCTTTGCTACACCAATCGCATATGAAAGCTGGATGTTGCACCGGTCAGCAAGCCCCGCGGCCACAACATTCTTGGCGAGGTAGCGCGCAGCGTAGGCGGCCGATCGATCGACTTTGGTTGGATCCTTCCCCGAGAACGCACCTCCACCGTGGGGCGCCGCGCCACCATATGTATCAACGATGATTTTGCGGCCGGTCAGCCCGCAATCGCCGTCAGGACCACCAATAAAGAACTTGCCTGTCGGATTAACGTGCCACACCGTTTCGCCAGTCAGCCACTCCTCGGGAAGAGTCTTTCTGACGTAGGGCTCTATAATCTCGCGAACTTTCTCGGACGGCAGATCTTCATCGACATGTTGGTGAGAGACTACGATCTGCGTGACGGCGACTGGTTTGCCGTCCTCGTAACGAATTGTGACTTGGCTTTTCGAGTCAGGCCCCAGGTAACGGGCCGGCCCCTCTTTCGCACGTCTGGCCTTGGCCAAGTCGCGCAAAATATTGTGCGCATAGTAAATCGGTGCCGGCATCAGCTCTGGCGTTTCGGTGCACGCATACCCGAACATGATTCCCTGGTCGCCGGCCCCTTCTTCACGGTTCCCACCCGAGTCAACGCCCTGCGCGATATCCGCAGACTGCGGGTGCAGGAGAACGTCGACCTTGCACTTTTCCCAGTGAAAACCTTCCTGCTCATATCCGATGTCGCGGATGGCCATCCGTGCGACGTGCGAAATCCAGTCCATGGTGACGGTTTCCGGGCCGCGCGTTTCGCCAGCAATAATCACTTGATTGGTCGTTGCCATCGTTTCGCAGGCTGCCCGAATAGCCCAAGGGTCGATACCGGCCTTCGGACCCTCGCGGTAGAATAAGTCAACGATCTCATCTGAGATTCGGTCGCACACCTTGTCGGGGTGCCCCTCAGAAACTGACTCGCTTGTGAATAGGTAGGAATTGCGTGCCACAGAGGGCTCCCATTATTCATGGTTCATCGCGGAAAAAGCGCCGGGGTTGTCTCAAGCTTTGCGCGACGGGTCAAGGCGGCGACCCGAATCGGAGCGCAATCGGCCCTGCACCGCACCCTATCAAGCTGCAAAATTAAGTGATTTGCTATGCTCCGAACTCGGAGCACATCTAGGCTTGCTGTCCCTCGCCAGCAAGCGCGCGAATAAGCTCTATGATTGAGCGTCGCACGCGCGAGTCGGTAACACGCACGAAGGCCTTGTTGAGCTCCAGTCCTTCGCGGCTGCCGAGGAACTCCACCGCATAGTTCTCAGCGGGCTGCTCTCCGAAACCGGCAGACGCGCCAGTCCCGCCGCTGGGGAGCTCGTCGTAGAAAAACTGCACCGGCACGCCCAGCACCTTGGACAAGTCGAATAGGCGGCTCGCGCCGATCCGGTTTATGCCCTTCTCGTACTTTTGGATCTGCTGAAACGTCAGCCCGAGGTGCTCACCCAGTTTCTCCTGGCTCATACCAAGCAGCATTCGCCTTAGCCGAACGCGGGCACCTACGTGAACATCAATCGGGTTGGCACGACGTGAGCTGCGATCGTCTGCCTCACCTTCGTGCCGCGCATCTTCTTTTGACATCTTGGCATTTACCTTATGACGTCCCGAACCACGTCTTTTCTTTATTGCGCGCCGAACAACCGCGTTGTCGAGGGTGCAAACGTCCTAAACAACATTCATCTCCGCCCACAGACTAATCCTTATGACGGGAAGTGTCGCAGCGAGCAATGATGGTGTGTGCGTCAGTTCCGCCCACGGAACGTTAGTCCAATTGCGGTTGCAATGAAGCAAAAGGCAAGACCTACGAAAGTCCAATCACCCCATCTCGCATAGACCGAAGGTGGAAGTGCCGCAGGGACCTCTGCGTCAATCACGCCACGCTTGTTGAGACCTAGCTCAACAATAACGGTGCCGTAAGGATTGATGACTGCCGATATACCATTATTTGCCGCTCGGATAAGTGGCAGTCCTTCCTCTACTGCACGCACGCGCGCTTGATGGAAGTGCTGGTTGGGTCCAGTTGTATTGCCGAACCAGCCATCATTCGTCAGGTTGATCAGAAGTTCGGGTCTCTGCGCGCCCTGCACCACGGCAGCAGGAAAGATCGCCTCGTAACAAATGAGCCCGGCCACCGGTGAGAGACCTGGTATCGAGAGCACAGGGCGCGGCGATGGGCCGATCGAGAACCCGCCGCGCCAGCGCGTAAGTTGTTCCAGACCTAGCGATTCTAATGTGCTCTGAAAGGGTAAGTATTCGCCAAAGGGTACAAGGTGGATCTTGTCGTAGAGCGTCGTGAGGGCACCGTCCTCGTCAAAGACCATGAGGCTGTTGAAGCCACGTCTGGGAGCACTCGGATCGGCTTGACCTGACTCTTCCAACCTCAAAGCCCCCGTAATCAGCTGGGTGCCATCGGGCAGAAGCTCTCCAATCGCCGCCAGCGCCTCTGGATGTTCCAGAGGTAGAAACGGCATGGCTGCCTCTGGCCAAACCAGATGCGTAACACCAGCAAGGTCATCCTGACGTCCCAACGGGTCGAAGCGCGAAAGTCTAAGCTGATCTTGAAAGATCGAAGCCTGCTTCGTCGGATCCCATTTGTCTCTCTGCGGCACACTCGCCTGTACGATTCGGACTGAGGCACCCTCGTGCATTGGCACGGCCGCCGTACTCAGGCGCCAAAATCCAAACCCGAACAGCAGAAGAAGTGCAACGAGCGCCACGGCAAGGCCTCGCGTCGCGGCCCACTTCCGACCGCCGCCATCGCGCGCGTCTGCGGCAATGACAAGCGGGCTTGCGAAAATGAACACGGTGAAAAGCGTCAACCCATAGATGCCGATCAGTGCAACGGCCTGCATTAGCGGCAGCGGATAGGTGAGCGCATAGCCAAGAACGTTCCAAGGAAACCCCGTCAGAACATGCCCCCGCAACCACTCGCAAGACGATAGCGTGAGGGCGAGGACAAGAATGCGCGCAGCTCCCACTGGCCACATGAGTCGTGCTGTAGCGGTGGCGAGGCCCGTAAAGAGAGCAAGCCCGGCGGGCATCAGCGTCACCGCAAAGGGAAGCAACCACGCAAACTTATCGGCCTCGACGAGAAACGCCTCGCCAATCCAGAACAAACCAAAGAGAAAATACCCAAAGCCGAACCACCATCCTGCAGCCGCTGCGCGGCTGATTGACTGGCGCCGCAGCGCAGCTTCCCGACGTGGCGGCAGGGCGGGCAACGACGACGCGTCTTCGCCCCTTGGCCGGGAGCCGTCGATCAGCCAGACGAGAACCGGCAGTGTGGCGAACAGCACGGGCCAAAAGAAGAAGGGCGCCATCGCAAGCACTGACAGGCTGCCAGCCCCAAACGCAATTGCGAAACGACGCCAGCCCTCTAGTTCAGAGACCGATCGCGCCGCAGCTCCGACCCGACCGACCATATCGCGAGCCCCCGTATGGAAACGTTCGCTTAATGTGTTGGGAGAGGCAGCCATAATGCGCCTTAAGCCTTCCCGGAGCCCGCCGCCGCCGCAGGCGCCGCACCGCTGGGCCGCGGTTCGTGGATCTTGACCTTCTTCAGGCGGCGCGCATCGGCGTCGAGCACCTCTAGCTCCAAACCAGATGGATGACGCACAATTTCACCGCGAGCGGGGACTCGCCCCAACATGGCAAACAACAGTCCGCCAAGTGTATCGATATCCTCTTCCTCTTCGGGCGTGAGGAGCTTTAACCCTAAGTGCTCCTCCAACTCTTTGACAGGTGTGCGTGCCGACGCAACAAGTCCAACCTTTGGTTCAACGGAAATGTGGGCCGCCTCCGCAACGTCATGCTCATCTTCGATTTCGCCAACAATCTGCTCGACGAGATCCTCGATGGTAACGAGGCCGTCCGTGCCCCCGTATTCGTCAACCACGAGCGCCATGTGGATGCGCGTCGTTTGCATGCGGATCAACAGGTTTGTCGCCGGCATGGAGGGCGGGACGTACAGTACGGGACGGCGGATCTTGGCAACAGAGATAGGGCTCGACAGATCCGTGCGGCCGAACTCGAAACGGCGGACCGGATCGAGGCCGGACTGTACTGGAGCTTCTACGTCCTTGCCTGAGGATTGCGGTGATGATTCTGGTGACTGATCTGAAGTCTCGACTGCAGCCTCGTTCATAAGCCAGCGAAACAGATCCTTGATGTGGATCATTCCTCGCGGGTCGTCGAGCGTCTCGTTGAAAACGGGGATGCGAGACACACCCGCCTCGCCGAAGGTTTGCAACAACTCCGACAATGGATCGCTATCCTCGATGGCGATAATATCGGCGCGCGGCACCATGATGTCGTCGACACGGAGTGCGCCAAAGTGGAGAAGTCGGCGCAGCATCTCACGCTCTTCAGTCGAAAACGCGCCCTCGGCGTCGGCTTCCTCTTTGAGGGCGAGTTCGACAAGCTCACGCAACGTGGGCGAGCGCAATCCGAAGCGGGAAAGTAACGATGTAAGAATGCCCTGCCGGCCTTCTGATTGAGCAAGATCTTCTTCTGCCGGGATGTCAGTGCTGTCTTTGGTTGAGTCAGTACTCATAAGGAATTCGCACGCTCTGTTAGATCACCATGCTTTTCATAAGGATCTGGAATACCAAGACGGGCGAGAATGCGGACTTCGAGCGCTTCCATCGCCTGGGCTTCCTTCTCGGTCTCATGATCATACCCAAGAAGGTGCAATAATCCGTGCGCCATCAAGTGCTGCAAATGATGCACGACTGGCTGATCAATGTCTTCGGCCTCGCGTATTACTGTTTCCTCAGCAATTACGACGTCGCCCAGAAAGCTGATTTCGCAGCCGGTTGCCGAACCTTGTGCACCGGCAGGAAATGACAAGACATTGGTTGGTGAGGACTTACCGCGAAATCTCGCATTGAGATCTGCGACCTGCGCGTCACAGGAAAGAGCGACGCAAGCCCTGCATGGGCCCAAGTCCAGCTCAGCCGCCACCGCCTCGGCCACCGCACTGACCGACTCGGCGAGCTGATCAAGCTCACCCCAAGTGCCCGACTCGTGAACAACTTCGACCTGCAAACGACTTCGCTGCGGCTCTACATCGCCAGAGGCGCACTCCTCGCCCTCGGGAGGGGTTAGGCTTGTTACGGGTATCGTCGGAGGCATCGCATATCTAGCTTACTGCTGCTGATCGTAGGCTTCAACAATCCGAGCAACGAGGTCTCGGCGGACCACATCGCTGCCTGAAAAACGGATAGCCTCGATGCCAGAAACATCGGCCAGCAGTGAGACGGCCTCATCAAGGCCGGACTTCATTCCATAGGGTAGATCAACCTGGCTTGGATCACCTGTAACAACCATCTTCGCATTCTCTCCCAGCCGGGTGAGAAACATCTTCATTTGCATGGGGGTCGTATTCTGGGCTTCGTCCAGAATGACATATGCGTTGGCCAGCGTACGCCCGCGCATGAAAGCCAATGGAGCGATCTCGATAGTGCCTGTGTCGAGATCGCGTTCCACTTTTTCAGGTGGCAAGACATCGTAGAGCGCGTCGTAGAGTGGTCGCAAATAAGGATCAACCTTTTCGCGCATGTCGCCGGGCAGGAACCCTAGTCGTTCGCCTGCTTCGACGGCCGGGCGCGAGAGGATAATACGCTCAACGAGCCCACGCTCGAGACAGTGCGCAGCGTAAGCGACAGCTAGGTATGTTTTGCCGGTGCCCGCAGGACCGATTCCGAAGACAAGATCCACTTTTTCGAGCGCACGCATATAAGTGCTCTGCGCTGGTGTGCGCGCCTTGACGACCCGGCGCCGTGTCGCGATCTGCGCTTGGCCGTCACTTGGCCCGACCTCTTCGCGCATATGGCGGATCAGTCCATCAAAGTCGCCAGCTGCGATCTGATGCCCTTCCACCGCACGCTCATAAAGGCTTTCCAGCACACTGCGTGCGACATCGCAGGCTGCCTCGGCACCGGTGAGAATGACGACATTGCCGTGAGCGTGCGCTTCGATCCCAAGACGGTCCTCGACCAGTGCCAAGTGGCTGTCGTACTCGCCAAGGAGCCTCGTTAGGTGCCGATTGTCTTCAAATGGCACAACAACGCGCTTTTCTGCGATCGGTGCCTTAGGAGATCTGCTTGCCCCGGCTACCGGGGACCCACGAAATGTTGCCAATAGGGGCTCCAGAAATCGTCCGCTACGAATCGCCGCTCGATCCAATTAGTCTAGCACATTGCACGCCGGATCGGTGCGACCCCCGAATCGACGCCGGACTAGAGTAAACGCTCGATCAAGCGGGATATATGACACCTGACAAACTATTGGGGCCGGCAGAGGAAATTTCAACAGGCACCATACGACCGAGCAACTCGAGGCCGGCCTTTGCATGGACGGCCTGTAGGTAAGGCGAACGCCCGACAAGCTGCCCCGAATGCCGGCCGGGTCGATCAAAGAGTACTGGCATCGTGCGCCCGACAACGCTCTCGTTAAAGGTCAACTGCTGACGGGTGAGTAGCTCTTGGAGGCGCAGCAGACGTTCGGTCTTGACCTCTTCGGGCACCTGATCGGGAAGCTTGGCCGCCGGCGTGCCGGGCCGGGCGCTGTATTTGAACGAGTAGGCCTGGGCAAACCCCACCTCGGAGACCACGGCCAGACTTTCGCGAAACTCGGCTTCGCTTTCGCCGGGAAAGCCCACAATAATGTCCGTCGAAAGTGCGATGTCTTGGCGCGCGGCACGGATTCGGTCGACCAGCTTGAGGTATTCACTGGCAGTGTGCTTCCGGTTCATCGCCGCAAGTATGCGATCGGCGCCCGCCTGAAATGGTAAGTGGAGATAGGGCATCAACCGCTCTTCATCGCCGTGGGCCTCAATGAGATCGTCTGCCATGTCCTTGGGGTGGCTTGTCGTATAGCGCAGTCTCTCAAGGTCCTCGATCTTGGCAAGCCGGCGTATCAGCTTCGCCAGCGACCACGCTGCGCCATCAGGCCCTTCACCGTGGTAGGCATTCACGTTCTGCCCGAGCAGCGTAATCTCTCGCACGCCGCACTCGACAAGGCTGCGCGCCTCGTCCTCGACGTCAGCGACGCATCGCGAATATTCCATTCCGCGCGTGTAGGGTACGACACAAAACGTGCAGAATTTATCGCAACCTTCCTGCACCGTCAGGAAAGCTGTCACCGAACGGTTCGTCGCGCGCTTTGGGAGCTGCGAAAACTTCTCTTCTTCCGGAAACTCGGTTTCGACCAGCGACCTTGATTCAATCTTCGCGCGGCGAAGAAGCTCTGGCAGGCGATGATAGCTTTGAGGCCCAACGACCAGATCGACAAGCGGCGCGCGCGCCACGATCTCGGCGCCTTCGGCCTGCGCGACACATCCGGCAACAGCGACAACAGTGTCCTTGCCCGAGGCGCGCCGTTCGTCCTTGATTTGCCGGATGCGGCCAAGGTCTGAATAGACCTTCTCTGCGGCTTTCTCGCGAATGTGGCAGGTGTTGAGGATGACGAGGTCAGCGTCTTCGATTTCGCTGGCCTCGGAGTAGCCCTCCGCAGCGAGCACCTCGGTCATGCGCTCGGAGTCGTAGACGTTCATTTGGCACCCGAACGTCTTGACGAACACCTTTTTCGGCCCGGCGGGGGCACTATCGTAAGCCACCGCCTCAAGGCTTAGCGGATTAGTCTCTTCGTCGGTGTCCGTCTGTGTGTCTGAAGTCGGCCGGTCTTGCATTTCACCCACACTCTTTCAGTCACCGTGCATGGAGCATTGTGGGACTATTTTGTCCAGCCACGCTCAGTGAAATCAGTACCACCGGACAGTCAAACCCACTTTTGTTCCTTTACACCGGGTGAACGCGCGATCACGGATCCCGGCGTGCGGGTCGCCAGCGAGGCAACAACCAGCTCCTCATGCCGGGGTTTATCCCTCAGAATGCGGACAACATGCTCGCGGACCTGCGCTTCCGTATGGCGCGCCAGCTCCTTGCGATCTGCGAAATCATCAAGCGGAACAGGCGGCCCGATATGGATGTGTGCATCGAGCGGCCCCGCTTTGAGAAGGCGCCACGCGTGGCTGAGCATTTCCATGTCACCGTACCAGCCAACGAACGGGCGATCCGCACGGCCAAGAGGAATGCCGTGAAGCCGCGTGTACACAATTGAGAGGGTCTGGACGACAGCCCCGGGCGCTCGTCCTGCTGTCGCCTTGCCCGACGGTTTTGCGGCAGCAAACAGCGACGTCATGAACGGCAGAACCCGGTTGCCGTCGCTTGAAGTGCCTTCGGCAAACAGCACAACCGTGTCACCCATTGCGAGCCGGTTTAGGATTTCGCTGGCCGCCGCACCGACGGCAGAACGCTTTCCTCGGTCGACGAATACGGATCTCTGCAGACGCGCAAGCGCGGAAACGAACGGCCAGGTCCCCACCTCTTTCTTGGCAACGAATGAAACCGGTGCAACGGCGGAAAGCACGGGGATATCAAGCCACGAAGTGTGGTTAGAAACGAGAAGAACAGGCTGGTTCCGTGCAACCTCGCCGTCGAGCGTGGTGCGAATGCCAACGATCCGGCAAACCTGCCGATGATACCAGTGGGGAAAATACCGAGCCGCCTTTGGGCTGAGGCGCAGCAACACCGCCTGGACTGGCATCAAGGGCAGCGTCAGCGTCATAAATGCCGCCAAAACCACCCCGCCCCTTAGCGCTCCCATCGTGGCGTCCCAATTGCGCGTTTCAGAAGTCACGACTTCTTCGCCACCTTTGATCGAACGCCGTAGAGTTCCAACCGATGACCGACAAGCTTGTAGCCCAATGCGCGTGCAATGCGCTCTTGGAGAGCCTCGATCTCCTCGTTGCGGAACTCAATGACGCGCCCAGTCTCAACATCAATTAGGTGATCGTGATGATCGCGCGCCGCCGCCTCATAGCGTCCCCGGCCCAACCCAAAATCGTGCCGCTCGAGAATTCCTTTCTCCTCGAAGAGCTTCAAAGTCCGGTAGACAGTTGAGAGCGAAATCCGCGCGTCGACCTCATTGGCCCGGCGGTAGACCTCATCTACGTCCGGGTGGTCCTTTGCAGACGACAATACGCGCGCGATGACGCGGCGCTGACCTGTCATTCGCAGGCCCTGCTCCGCGCATAGACGCTCGATTGGGCTGAAGTTCTTGTGGCGATCTGTGGACATGAAGCGGCGGCCGATTGAGCTCACGCTTGGCACTGCTTTATATGGGTGCACTGGCGAGCCGTCCACCCGGAGCCTTGCGACGCAGTGCAAGCACGGGCCAGCATTACAAAGAGAGAGCAAGAATAACCGCGTCGACGTGAGTGCCGCCAGGCCGAGCGTAGTAGCCTTTTCGCCGGCCCACAGCGGAAAAATCCAATGCCTTGTACAGCCCCAGCGCGGCCTCGTTGTCCTCCGCGACTTCCAGGAAGAGGCGATTGACCTCAGCGCGCTTGGCCGCCCTCACAAGCCCCTCCACCATGGTCCGCGCGATTCCCTTCCGCTGCCACTCCGGCGCAACACCGATCGACAGTATTTCAGCCTCGTCTGCCGCAAGCTGACCAATCACAAAGCCCGCCATCTCCGTGGGGTCGCGAGCCTGGGCAATAAGTGCTGCAGCCGCGGGATGCTCGATGAGCTCGGAAATGGATTGCTCGTCCCATGGCGGATTGAAGAGCCGGGCATGGAGCGCAGCAATTTCTTCCACGCGTTCAGGGCTCGCCCACAAGAGGCTGATGTTTTCGGGACCTGTTCGTGCGCCAGCTGGCGGGCTCATCGCTAAGCTCTCGCAATCGTTTTGGCACTTTGAGGCTTGGCGTCCGGCGGCCTCAAATAGAACGGTGTAAGCGCCCCTTCAACGGGCGGTAAACTCATGGCCATAAGCGCCAATGCAGTTGCATCAGGCAAGAGCTCAGGAAGGTGCGCGGCCGCGTGACGTCCCGCTTTTTGTGCAACCTCTGCGACTGCGGCCGCACCAGATCCGGCAAAAGCAATGGCACCACCGTTACCCATTCCGGCCGCATCTTCGACGGAGCGCAGCAAGACAGGCGACTTTATTTCGCGACCGTCCGCAGAAAAAAGCTGAACATAGACCTCACCACGGCGCGCATCCATTGCAATGGCAAGCTCACCTGCAGATCCGGGTTCCTCAAGCCGCTCCGCAGCAATCCGAGCCATGACTGCGAGACTAGTGGCACTCACAATTTTGCAGCCTGTCGCAAGCGCGAAGCCCCGCGCTGCAGCAACCCCAATCCGCGTTCCGGTGAAGGTTCCCGGCCCGGTTGTTACGGCGATGCAGTCACGATTCTCCAACGTAGCGCCAGCGCGTTCCATTACCTCGGCGATCATCGGCACCAACCGTTCAGCGTGGCCGGTTGCAAAGCGTTCTGACGCGGACGCCTGCACCTCTACGCCACCCTCCTGCACCCGGGCCACGCAGACGGAGCAGGCGTCAAAGCAAGTATCGAAGGCGAGAATGACCATGGCATATAAACCTACATGCGGCGTTCGCCGCATTCACCAGCAACCTTGTGAGACGGTGAAGACCTTAAACGATCTTGGCCATATCATCGAAATACAGCCGGGGCGCGCGCGGCCTCAGCTCCGCTGAATCGCCATAGCCGATATTGCACAGAAAGTTCGACTTGATGCTCGTTCCGGCAAAGAACGCCTCATCGACACCTGCATTGTCGAACCCGGACATTGGCCCGCAGTCCAAACCGTGCGCGCGCGCCGCCAGGATCAGATATGCGCCCTGCAATGTACCATTGCGGAAAGCAGTCTCGCGTATCTTTTCTGGTTTGCCCGCAAACCAGCTCTTGGCGTCAGTGTGCGGAAAAAGTTTGGGAAGGTGCTCGTAGAATTCCAGGTCGTAACCGATGATCGCACACACGGGTGCTTGCATGGTCTTTTCGAGGTTGCCCTCACTCAAGTGCGGCTTGAGGCGTTGCTTTGCTTCTTTGGATTTCACGAACACGAAGCGCGCAGGCGAACAATTCGCGCTCGTCGGACCCATGCGCGCAGTGTGAACAATCTCGCGCAGGAGATCGTCGGAGACATCCTTGCCTTGCCATTTGTTGTGAGTGCGGGCGTCGTGAAAGAGCTGGCCAAGAGCCGAGTCATCCATCCTCGTCGGCATTACTGCCTCCTTTTCTGTGCGAACTGGTCCGCCCTCAACGAAAACCCCGCCGATACGGCGGGGTTCCATGGTTGCGCGTCTTGGCGGCTCACACGGCCTGGACCTCTTGGACCTCCGGGCAGAAGTGGCGCAGGAGGTTTTCGATACCGTGGCGCAGGGTGGCTGTTGAACTCGGACAACCTGAGCAGGCTCCACGCATATGCAGATAGACAATCCCATCGCGGAAACCGGAGAACGTTATGTCCCCACCGTCCTGCGCGACCGCTGGACGGACTCGAGTCTCCAACAGTTCCTTAATCGTGGACACGACAGCTTCGTCCTTGGGGTCGCACACGTCGCTTTCGTCATCGTTTGCCCCATCCTCGGCAACGATCGGCGCTCCCGACACGTAGTGCTCCATGATGGCACCAAGGATCATCGGCTTGAGGTGCTGCCACTCAACGTCGCCTTTGGTGACCGAGATGAAGTCCGAACCAAGAAATACGCCGGTGACACCCTGGATATCGAACAGTCGGGTAGCCAGAGGCGAAGCCAGGGCCGCACCCTTGTCGCGAAAGTCAGCAGTACCCGCCGCAAGCACAGATTTGCCAGGGATGAACTTGAGCGTCGCGGGATTGGGCGTCGCTTCGGTTTGGATAAACATTGCGTCTGTATCTCCTTGGTGGGCATGCGCAGATGGCAGAAGGGCGGTCTCGCGCCTCACCACTTTAGAACAACTCTAAATATAGGACGCTTGGAGCATCACGTCGAGTGCATCTTCAAGTCCCTTACGCCAGAGCCTGGATATCTTCCAGTTCCAAGGTCCCTGGGACAATCGTGATGGGGATGGGAAAACTCCCCGCAGCGGTACCAGCTGCAAGCGAAGCGACGAGCGGTCCAGGGCCAGCCGGATCGGTTGAGGCCCCCAGAACGAACACCGCAATATCCTCATCCTCGTCAATAAGCTTACGGATTTCCTCGCCTTTCGACCCTTCACGGATGACTTCCTCCGCTGCCACATCCTCAAAACCCGCTTGGTTAAGCTTACGCCGAACAAGACGGAACAATGCCTTCGCTTTCGCGGTTTCCTCCTCAACCTGTTGTTGGCGCACGTTTATCCAGTGCTGAAACTCCTGCGGCACGATGATGTAGAGCATCACCAGAGACCCGGATGAACGCTGAATTCGGCTTGCTGCATAGTAGAGCGCCGCATCCACTTCTTGGCTCTCATCAACGATGAGCAGGAACTTGCGGAAGTGTCCGGATTCAAAGGACCGGCGTTTCGTTTTCATATTCATGAGCACATGCTGCCATGGACCCGAGACGCCCACAACATGACCATTCTCTAGAGGTTCACCAAAGCCTCGGCCCACATCGGGCAATCCTAGCGGCAAACGACGTCAGGTTCCCGATCGGACGAAGCCAACAATGTCCTTCACCTGGTCCATGATTGGCCGAGCGATCGCACGGGCGCGGGCGGAGCCGTCTGCAAGGATGCGGTCGATTTCGGCGACATCCGCCAAGAGCCGCTTGCTTTCGTCGGCAACGGGTCCAAGTTTTGTCACGCAAAGCTCGGCGAGTGCCTTCTTGAATGTGGAAAACTGCGCACCACCGAACTCCTTAAGCACGTCATCCTTCGTACGGGCCGCCAGCGCCGCATAGATGCCGATGAGGTTTTCGGCCTCGGCCCGACCCTCAAGCCCCTTTGCTTCGGAAGGCAACGGCTCTGGATCGGTGCGTGCCTTTTGAATCTTTTTCGCGATCGTATCGGCGTCATCGGTGAGGTTGATGCGCGACATCTCCGACGGATCCGATTTTGACATCTTTTTTGTTCCGTCTCGCAGACTCATGACACGCGTCGCCGGGCCCGTGATCACCGGCTCGGGCTGAGGGAAGAAGATGCCGTCCTCGTAACCTGCCTTTTCAATCCAACTTCCGAAGTCGTTGTTGAATTTCTGCGCGATGTCGCGGGCCAGTTCTAGATGCTGTTTTTGGTCCTCACCCACCGGAACATGCGTCGCCTGATAGGCGAGAATGTCGGCAGCCATCAAATTGGGATACACGTAAAGGCCGACAGATGCGTTCTCCCGATCCTTTCCAGCTTTCTCCTTGAACTGCGTCATGCGGTTCAGCCAACCCAGCCGCGAAACGCAATTGAATATCCAGGCAAGCTCAGCGTGCTCTGAAACTTCGCTCTGGTTGAAAAGGATGCTGCGCTTGGGATCCAAGCCCGATGCAATGTAAGCCGCCGTCACCTGGCGAATGGCTGACTTGAGTTCAACCGGATCCTGCCACACCGTGATTGCGTGCATATCGACAACGCAATAGATGCACTCATGCGTCTTCTGCAGTTCGATCCACTGCAACATGGCGCCCAAGTAGTTGCCAAGGTGCAGGCTGCCGGTTGGCTGCATGCCGGAGAAAACGCGCTCCTGAAAGGCCATGGGTCTCCCTCCTTGCCCGGCGCGCCTTATGGCGCGCTGGCCCTGGCGGTGCAAGCCCGCCCTCTTTGGCCTATTCGGCCTCGCGCCGGCGCTCCAGGAATCGGCGCAACTGGCGAGCATCGACAGCGCCGGTGGCCAGCACCGCGATAGCGTAGGTGGCAAGCCCTGAGCCGATGAGGCACGCCAGGGCGGCAACACGCTCCAACAGCAAAGCTTGCTCGCTGAAGCTGCTGGAAAGCGCATCCGCCACGAACCACAAGACGACACCCATGACCAAGCTTGAGAGCAAGACGAGGCCTAATGAGCGCCCCAACCGCCGATCAGCGACAAAGTAGCCGCGCTTCACGAGCGTTGCGTAGAGCAGACCAGCATTGAGCCAACCGCCTATAGAGGTGGCGACCGCGATGCCAAGGTGGGGCATCAGCCCATATGAGCGGAATACGTAGAAAAGCGCGATCGATCCGACCGTGTTCGCCGCCATGCTTGCGACCGCAAAGTGCATCGGTGTTCTGGTATCCTCGCGCGCAAAAAAGGCCGGCGAGAACACCTTGATCATGACGAAGGCCGGTAGACCCAATGCAAAGATTCCCAACGCATAAGCTGTGGCCAGCGTATCGGTCGGGGTGAAGGCGCCACGCTCAAAAAGGACGGCTACGATCGGTTGCGGGACGACGGCCAGAGCGACGGCGGCGGGAATCGTGAGCAGCATCGAGAACTCGAATGACCGGTTCTGGCTGTCGTTCACCGCCGCGTCGTTGCCGGCCCGCAAGTGGCGCGACACGTCCGGCAAGAGAACAACGCCGATGGCAATACCGACAATTGCCAATGGCAGCTCGTAGATGCGATCGGCGTAGTAGAGATAAGAGACCGCGCCGTTCTGGAGCGAGGCGATGATCGTACCGATCACAAGGTTGATCTGTGTGACGCCACCCGCGATCACGCCCGGTATGCCAAGCCGGATGAGCTGGCGCATGCCGTCGGTCATGCGCGGCCAACGCAGCCTCATGACAATCTCGGTACGCCGCAATCCGGCAAGCAGTAGCCAAAGCTGAAGGATACCCGCGGCAAACACGCCCCACGCCTGGATGATGCCGGCTTCCGGCACGTTTCGGTAGCCTAGGGCCATCGCCGTCAGGGTTGCAGCCATCATCGTGAGATTGAGGACAATCGATACCGCAGCGCTTTCTGCAAAGCGGCCAAACGAATTCAGCACTCCTGAAAGGAGCGCAACAAGGGACATGCAAAGCAAGTACGGCATCGTGATCCGGGTGAGCAGCACGGCCAGATCGAACTTGTCGGGTGTCTCGCTGAACCCGGGGGCAAGGCCGTACATGATGAACGGCATAGCGAGTTCGGCGATGACCGTCAGAATGAGGATGACGAAGACGAGCCCCGCCATCGCCTCTTCGGCAAACGCTCGCGCCGCCTGAGCGCCCTCGCCCTCCAGTCGCTTTGCGAACAGGGGTACGAACGCCGCGTTGAAGGCACCTTCTCCGAACAGGCGTCGAAAGAGGTTCGGGAACCGGAAGGCAACGAAGAACGCGTCAGCCACGGCCCCGCTGCCCAGCGTGGCTGCGATCAGGATATCGCGCAGAAAGCCGAAGACGCGGCTTAACAGAGTCAAGCCGCCGACGGTTGCGAAGGAGCGGTAAAGCTTCATGGGCGGTGAGCGGTAGCGGAGCTATCGGGCGAGGGCAAGGAACTTTGTCGCTTCCATCGGCGCCCGCGAGCGCTATATCCTCCGTCGACACGAGAGAACCAGCCGCGGAGAGATCCGGGTGAACTTGGGGGCGAAAAACCAATGTTTCCAATAGGCGACGACAATTCCGCCCGTCGATCCACGCCTTATGTCACCTTCGCTTTGATCGCGCTCAATGTCCTTGTGTTCTTGCTCGAACTCAGTGAAGGCCAAACATTCATAACGGAATGGGCCTTCATACCGGCCCGGTTTTCCGCTGATCCTGGCGCGAACATCGTGACCGTCTTTTCTGCCATGTTCATGCATGGCGGCTGGCTGCACCTGGGCGGCAACATGCTCTACCTTTGGATCTTTGGAGACAATGTCGAGGACCGCTTCGGGCACCTAAAATTTCTCATTTTCTACCTCTCAGCGGGTATCGCTGCGACGTTCGCCCAATACTACTTTACGCCAGGATCAAATGTGCCCAACGTCGGTGCCTCGGGTGCGATCGCCGGCGTGCTGGGTGCCTACCTTCTAATGTTCCCGCAAAAAAAGGTTCGGGTACTCTTCGGACGGCAGATCGTCTCGATGCCGGCGCTTTACGTTCTCGGATTTTGGATCGTCTTGCAGCTTTTCAGCGGCGTGGGAACGATCGCCTACACTGACGAGTCGAGCCAGGATGTTGGGGGGATTGCCTACATGGCTCACATCGGCGGGTTCGTGGCGGGTTTTGCTATGGCGTTCGTATTTCGCGCTTGGGGCCGCGGCCCGGATGCCACCGCATAGCGGGTTGTTCAAACGTTTTTCGCAACTGCGAACGTAGCGTGCATCGACAGCACGTCATGCCGCTTTACCGACGCGACATGTACAACATGTACATATGACGCTTCGGACTGTAAGCCTGCGACTTGAAAACATTTAGTGTTTGCAGGACAATAGTGCTGCAGGCCGGGGGGCGTGGCGAGGTAAATATACGTAATGTCAAAAGACCGCCTGGCAGTACCCATTCTTGTCATTCTGATTTTGCTGCTCGCGGGAGTGGCGTGGGCTTTTCTGGGCCCGATCCGACTCCCGATCTTTGCCAGCAAACCGACGGCGACGGATGAGGAGACGCTTTCTGCCAAAAAGAAGGACGTCGCCAAGTCAGACGCCGCGGCCAAAAACGAAGAAGGTCAGGCGAGCTTCGACATCACGCGCATCGATCGCGAGGGAACATCCGTTTTGGCCGGGCGCGCAGAACCCGGCTCCAGCGTGACGATCCTTGAGGACGACGAGGCGATCGGAACCGTCCAAGCTGACGAGAACGGCGATTGGTCGTTTGCGACGGAGCATGAGTTCGCCAGCAACGATCCCAACCTCGCGCTCACGACGCAGCCGGCGCCGCCGGCTCAAGTGGCCGCCGATGCCAAGCCTCAAAAAACGGCCGCTGCCGAGCAACAAGCGCAGCCTACCGAACCACAAAAGCAAGCTGCTGTGCCTGGTGGCGATGCGCCCGCGAAGGCAGGTGCGAAAGCTGCCTTGGCCCAAGGCAGCGCTCAGGACAAAAAGCCAGAGGAACGTTCGGCCAAGACCGCTACAGCACGGATGCTGCAGGACCTAGAGAGCATGGTCGAGTCGGCGCGCCAAGACGCAAAGAAAGAAGCCGAGACAGCAAGTGGGCAACCCTCTGCTGCACCGGCGGAATCGGCTGCGGCTGCGGCTGCCAAAGAGGCTGTGACAAAGGCAGATGCGGGAACTCCCAAGCCTAGTGGCGCGTCTCAGTCCCCCGGCGCTACCGCGCAAGAGGAAAACGTCGCAACTGCGGACTCGGCCACGCAGGATAGCAGCGCATCGCAAGCGCCTGTGACCGAGAAGACTACTGCGGAAGTCGCGGCATCCAGCGCTGCTCAATCCGAAGGGCCCTCGGCGAACAACACTCTGGATGCTTCTGACAACAGTGGCGACGATACCCCCGCGCCTCGTGCAACCAGCTCCGCAACCGCCACTGAAGCAACACCGGACAATCGGAAATTCGCGGTAGCCTCCACTGTGCCCAAACCACGCGGGCCAGACCAAAGCGAAGCCAAAGCGGCAGTCGCTGAGACGAAGCAAGAGGCAGCAGCGGCAAAGGCAGACGTTACGATGGCCGCCGTTTCCCCATCGGCTCAACCAGCCTCCGGGAATGAGGGAGCCGGGCGCAAGTCTGTCCCCGTTCCCATCACCTTCGTCTTCAACGAGTCGACCTTCACAGAAGAGGGTCGGAGGGCAGCATCACTGCTTCAAGAGTACCTGACCCTCAAGCGCTTCCCGACGGTGTCACTAACGGGCCATGCGGACGAGCGTGGTTCCGATGAGCTGAATATGGAACTTTCGCGCGAGCGCCTTGAAACGGTTGCCCGCTATTTGAAAGAGCATGGATTCAAAGGGGACCTTGATCTCATTCCCAAAGGAGAGTCGCAGCCTTACACAGGCGTCGACCGGAGTGAGTATCCCCGCGATGAGCTGTATCAGCTCGACCGGCGCGTCGAGCTTCTGCTTGGCCCCTAGGTAAGCCTGCCGGTTCGCACTTCACCACGAGCTATTCCTCGTCGGCGAGTACCTTCTCAAGCTTCTCGCGGATCGACTCTTGACGAGCATCGCTCGTGATCTTCTTGCCGGTCAAATCGAGGACATAGAACACGTCGACGGCCTTTTCGCCAAAGGTCGAAATGTGCGCGGAAGCAATATCGAGGTTGAGGCTGGAAAGGGTGCTTGTGAGGTCATAGAGCAAGCCCGGCCGATCACGCCCAGCCACCTCGATGACAGTGAGTTGGTCAGAAAGCGCGTTGTTGATGATGACCTCGGGCTCGACCGTGAAGGCGAGGATACGGCGTGCTGGTTTTCGTTTCGGGTCCAGCAGCTTGTCGAGCCACAAATCGCCCCTCAACAGGCGACCGATCGTATCGCCGATCCGATCGCCGCGGCGCAACTCGTCCTCATCTTCGTTGAAAGCTCGATTGAGCAAGAAGGTATCGAGCGCCAATCCATCTCGCGTTGTCATGATATGGGCGCCGGCAATATTGGCTCCTGCCGCCGCACAAGCCCCGGCAAACATTGACAACAGCCGAGGATGATTAGGGGCGACCACTGTTAGCTCTGTGATCGCCGTAAAGGAATCGGTTGTGCAGTGAGTCGACAAATGCGAGCTTTCCTCGTCGGCTCGCTGCAGCATATTTGCGTGCTCTTTCTGTCTGCGAGCATCGGTCCGCAACCAGTAGTCGGGGTAATGGCGGTCTACAAAAGCCTCCACCCTAGCCGGCTCCCAATCCGACAGCTCAGCTCGCAACTCGTCTTGAGCCTCTGCAATGCGCTGGCCACGCTTTATTTGCGTATGTCCGCCCGCGACCAGCGGTTCGGTCTCATAGTAAAGCGTGCGCAACAGCTGGCCCTTCCAGCCGTTCCACACTCCCGGACCGACGGCGCTGATATCCGCGACCGTGAGCAGCAACAGCAGCATTAGCCGCTCGGGGCTCTGCACCACGTCAGCAAAGTCTCTGATCGTCTTCGGGTCTTGGAGATCACGCGTCTGGGCAATGTTGCTCATCGTCAGGTGCTGCTCGATAAGCCACGCTGCCGTTTCCGTCTCAGCCGCACTTAGGCCAAAGCGCGGGCCGAGCTTACGGGCAACGCGCGCACCAATGATTGAGTGATCTTCTTTTTGGTTTTTGCCGATGTCATGCAGGAAGGCTGCCACGACGAGGGCACGCCGGTTCTTAATGTTCTTGATGATCTCTGTCGACAGGGGCAGGTTTTGCGCTGAATTCCCCCGCTCGATTTCATTGAGCATCCCGACGGTGCGCACCAGATGCTCGTCGACCGTGTAGTGATGGTACATGTTGAACTGCATCATCGCGACAACGTGGCCGAATTCCGGGACGAACCTGCCAAGAACTCCGGCATCATTCATGCGCCGAAGCGTTGCTTCGGGATTGGTGTTCGACGTCAGGAGCTCAAGAAAGATCCTGTTGGCTTCCGGATCTGCGCGCAGCTTGTCATCGATGAGGCGCAGGGATTGGCGCAACAGCCTGATCGCGGTGGGATGTAAGAACGCATCTATGCGCTGCGCTTCGGCGAAGAACCGGATCAGGTTGACGGGATCGCGCTTGAACACATCTGGATCGGCAACGTTGAGGCGGTCATTGTCGATACGAAAGTCGGTGCGCGTGCGAATTTGCCGGCGCGCCCTCCAGCCCAATGGAGAAAGAAGCCTGGTCAAGCCCGGTGATGACTTGAGCTGCTGCATCTCGAGCGCAGAACACAAAATTGTCGTCAGATCCCCGACGTCCTTCGCGATAAGGAAGTAGTGCTTCATGAAGCGCTCAACGGCCCGCATGCCGCCGCGGGTGTTGTAGCCAAGACGCTCGGCAAGAATCGGCTGAATATCAAATGTGAGGATTTCTTCCGATCGCCCGCTTATGAAGTGCAGGTAGCACCGGATGGTCCACAAGAAGTACTCGCACCTGTGGAACGTCGCCACCTCATCGGGTTTAAAGACATCAGCAGCAACCGTCGTCGCACCGACCCCGCTGCCGTAAAGGTACTTCGAGAGCCAGTGTAGCGTGTGTAAATCGCGCAGACCGCCCTTGCCGTCCTTCACATTAGGCTCGACCTTGTAGCGGCTCTCGCCAGCTACGCGATGACGAACGTCGCGCTCGGCCATTTTCGCATCAATAAATGCTCGCGCCGTACCCGCAACCACCTCATCGCGGAAACGCTCCTCAAGCTCGGCAAAAAGTTGTGCGTCCCCATAGAGGAGGCGGGAGTCGATCAAAGAAGTCCGTATCGTCACGTCCGCTGCGCCAAGCTTGACGCATTGATCGACCGTGCGCGTGGCGTGCCCCACTTTGAAACCGAGATCCCACAAAACATAAAGAATGTACTCGGCGACGCTCTCACCCCAGGGCGTTTGTTTGTATGGCAGCAGGAAGAGCAGATCGATATCGGAGCCTGGTGCCAGAAGTCCGCGCCCGTAGCCACCGGTGGCTACGATTGCCATACGCTCCGCATCTGAGGGATTGGTTGCCCGGTAAACGTGCGCAACCGCGTAGTCGTAAAGGACTCGAATGAGTTCGTCCTGAAACTGCGACAACCCCGCCGCGCAACGCAGGCCATTACGGTCTGCGTCCAATCCTTCGCGCGCAGCATCATAAGCCGAGCTAACAAGCGACTTTAGACGTTCGAGGAGCGGGCCGCGCGCCTCAGACGCATCATCGCCATGTGCGCGAAAGTTGGCGGTCAGCTCTTCACGCAGCTGGCGAGAGTCGAAATAGGGCGCGGGCCTGGTAATCGCTTTGTCCATGATCGCAGGATAATTCGGTTCGTCCGACGGTCGCAAAAGAACCCGCAAGTTCTAACCTTCCCGCTTCGATTCGCCACGGCGTAGCGTCTTTAGGCGGTAGATGGCCTCAAGTGCGTCACGAGGCGTCATCTCATCTGGTGTGAACTCATCAAGTACCATCTCGACAGGTGTCGGGCCTTTCTGGCCATTCGGCGATTGCTGTGGGTGACTTACCGCGAACAGGGGTAATTCGTCGAGCGGCGTCTCCTGCTCGGCCTTCCTGCCTTCTGTTTTCTCCAACAGCGCCAAGACATCGCGGGCACGCTTCACCACAGGCTCGGGTAATCCTGCGAGCTTAGCTACCTGTATGCCGTAAGAACGATCGGCAGCCCCTGGCTTCACCCTGTGCAGGAAAACGATCTCATCGTGATATTCGCTCACGTCCATCGTCACGTTGGCGACCCCGTTGAGACGCCGGGAAAGCGCGGTCAACTCGTGGTAATGCGTGGCAAACAAAACCCGCGCCTTGGCAACATCGTGCAGGTACTCCACCGTCGCCCAAGCAATCGACAGTCCATCGAAGGTCGCCGTGCCGCGACCGATCTCGTCAAGAATGACAAGGGAGCGCTCGCTTGCCTGATTTAGAATGGCCGCCGTTTCCACCATCTCGACCATGAACGTTGATCGGCCACGCGCCAGGTCGTCGGATGCGCCAACGCGACTGAACAAGCGATCGACGACACCGATCGTTGCCGAACGGGCAGGCACATAGGACCCCATTTGGGCAAGTACGGTGATCAGGGCATTCTGCCTGAGGAAGGTGGATTTGCCGGCCATGTTGGGACCGGTCACGAGCCAAATGCGACCCTCGGCCGTTTCGTCGTTCTCGCCAGCCGATGGGCCGGTCGAGCCCAGCACGCAATCGTTCTCAATGAATGGCCCCGCTTTTGCTGCCCTGAGAGCTTGCTCGACCACGGGATGGCGTCCGCCGCGGATCTCGAACACCTGGCTTTCATCGACCAAAGGCCGGACATAGCCTTCCATGCGTGCAAGCTCTGCCAGTCCCGCGACAGCATCAAGCTCGGCAAGTGCTGAAGCAACTTCGCCGAGGCCGAGTTCTTCTTTCTGCACAGCCGCGGCCAGTTCCGAAAAGACGTCCTGCTCTAAGCTGAGCGCGCGCTCGGTTGCCGAGGCGATCCGGCCCTCCGTTTCCGCCAGCTCAGCGGTGGAGAAGCGTACGGCATTCGCCATGGTCTGGCGGTGACGAAAGGTTTCCGAATGCGGAGCTTCCATCAGCGGCTTTGCGTTTCCCTGCGTCACCTCAACGTAGAAACCCAGGATGTTGTTGTGCCGGACCTTGAGAGACTTGACGCCCGTCGTCTCGATGTAATTTGCTTCAAGGCCCGCCATCACGCTGCGGCTGTCTTCCTTCAGACGTCGCACCTTATCGAGTTCGGAACGGTAGCCCTCGCGTACGAAGCCGCCGTCGCGGCGAAGATGGGGCGGATCGTCGACAATAGCGGCGGCCAGGGAATTGCGCAGGTCGCGCGCAACCGTGCGAAGCCTTGATGTGATGCCTGCCAGCTCGGCCGGCAGTCCCATGCCCTCACCCATAGAGGCCAGGCGCGCTGCACACTGGGAGGCGACTGCCAATCCATCGCATATCGCGCCTAAATCCCGCGGCGAGCCGCGCCCGAAGGCGAGGCGCGAAACAGCGCGGGCTATGTCGGGAGCCGCGCGCAAGTTGCCGCGTAGCTCCTCGCGCAACGTCTCCTCGTCGATGAGGAAGCCAACGGCGTCGAGCCGGATACCGATTTGGGCGGTGTCGCGCAGCGGACTGGTGAGGCGGGCGGCAAGCTCGCGCGCGCCAGGTCCCGTAACCGTGCGATCGATGGCATCCAGCAGGCTGCCTCTCTTGTCGCCAGGCGCTGTCCGCGTCAGTTCAAGGCTGGCCCGGCTCGCTGCATCAATCAGCAGGATCGATTGAGAGCCGGACTTCTTGGGCGGACGCAGCGCGGGTTTGCGCCCGATCTGAGTCAGATCAACGTACTTCAGCGCCGCGCCGATCGCAGCCAACTCGGCCCGCGTGAAACTCCCGAAGCCGCCAAGCTCGGCAACATTGAGCTGGCTCTTCAGGGCAGCCTCTCCCGCCAAGCTGTCGAAATACGCACTTGGCACCGGCGTTGGCGAAGCACCGGCACGTTCAATCCATTGCTTCAAGCCGTCATCGCTTGCCAGATTGTCACCCAGCACAATCTCGCTTGGCGCCAAGCGAACAAGCTCGCCCGGCAAATCGACGCCGCGCACCTCGCCCACCTCGAACTCACCCGTCGAGATATCGAGCGAGGCCAGAGCCACGAGATGATCGGAGTCGAGGATGGCTTCCTCAGCCGCGCCGGCGGGTCGAAACAGCGCGGTCAGATAATTGCGGGCCTTGGAGTCGAGCAGGGCCTCCTCCGTCAAGGTCCCTGGCGTTACGAGCCGCACGACATCCCGGTGAACGACCGCCTTCGAGCCGCGCTTTCTTGCTTCGGCAGGATCCTCAAGTTGCTCGGCGACGGCCACGCGATATCCCAGCTTGATCAGACGCTGAAGATACTCATCGGCGCGATGGACCGGTACGCCGCACATGGGAATGTCTTGTCCGAGATGCTTGCCGCGTTTGGTCAGGACAATGCCCAGCGCCGCGGAGGCCACAACGGCATCATCGAAGAACAGCTCGTAGAAATCGCCCATGCGATACCAGAGCAGGCTGTCGGGATTGGCGGCCTTGATTTCGAGGAATTGCGCCATCGAGGGGCTGGCTTCGCCGGCCGTAGCGGCGGGCTGAACGGCTGGCGAGGCGACACTTGCGGGCTCGGCCTCCGCGAGCGCGACGTTCCCCTTCGCCTTTGTCCGTCTTGGCGCCATTGCCCCGATTATCCCAATTCCCTCTCGCCCCGCCGGCTGTCACTGATGGCGGCAACGCCCACTCGAGACGACGTTACGAGCCGTATGCCGCAAAAAACCGGCCGACTGCATGGCAAATCTTAACCCTTGTTCGATTGCCTCGCTTGGTGCGTCACTCTATTGTCCCGCCTCGCCTTCCTTCCAGGTTGCCAATCCGAATGACAACAAACAGAAACTCAAAGTTTTCCAAACCCCGCTTCACAGAGCAAGAAGCCCTCCAGTTTCACTCTCAAGGCAAGCCGGGTAAACTGGAAATCACGCCGACCAAGCCGCTGACAACACAGCGCGATCTCTCGCTCGCCTACTCGCCGGGCGTGGCCGTGCCCGTGCTCGCGATCGCCGAGGATCCAGCCACCGCCTATGACTACACCAACAAGGGCAACCTCGTCGCGGTCGTCTCAAATGGCACAGCAATTCTTGGCCTTGGCAACCTCGGTGCGCTGGCATCGAAACCCGTCATGGAAGGAAAGGGTGCCCTGTTCAAGCGATTCGCGGACATTGATGCCATGGATCTACTTGTGGACACGGAGGATCCCGAGACATTTATCAACAGCGTGCGTTATCTGACGCCGTCCTTTGGCGGCATCAACCTTGAGGACATCAAGGCGCCCGACTGTTTCATCATCGAGCAAACGCTCAAGGAAATGCTCAATATCCCGGTTTTCCACGATGACCAGCATGGAACGGCAATCATTGCGGCTGCGGGCTTCCTCAATGCGATTGCGCTCACCGATCGCGACCTGAAAAAGGTCCGCCTCGTCGTCAACGGTGCGGGAGCCGCGGGCATCGCCTGCCTGCAGCTCCTGGTAGCCATGGGCATGCCAAAGTCCAACATGGTGCTCTGCGACACCAAGGGCGTCATCTACCAGGGCCGCAAGGAAGGGATGAACCAGTGGAAGTCGTCTTTCACGTCGAAGACGAAGGCGCGCACACTGGCGGAAGCCCTCGACGGTGCTGACGCTGTCTTTGGCTTGTCGGTGAAAGGTGCTTTGACGCAAGACATGGTGAAGTCGATGGCGGACCGGCCAATCATCTTCGCCATGGCCAATCCAGATCCGGAGATCACACCCGAGGATGTCTTCGCCGTGCGCGATGATGCCATCGTCGCAACGGGTCGGTCCGACTACCCAAATCAGATCAACAACGTTTTGGGCTTCCCCTTTATCTTCCGGGGCGCACTCGACGTGCAGGCCTCCACGATCAACGACACCATGATGATTGCGGCCGCAGAAGCACTGGCCGAGCTCGCCCGCGCGGAAGTCCCCGACCAAGTTGCCGCTGCTTTTCATGGCCGGCGGCCAACCTTTGGGCCGGAATACATCATTCCCGCGCCGTTCGACCCGCGCCTTATCAGCCACGTGCCCACGGCCGTAGCCAAAGCAGCGATGGACTCAGGTGTTGCACGCAAGCCCATTGTCGACATGGAGGCTTACGAGGCGAGACTGAAGGGGCGCCTCGACCCGATGGCGGGTTGGCTGCAATCGACCTTCAGTTCCGTTCGATCCGAACCCAAGCGCGTTGTCTTTGCCGAGGGCGAGGAACCAGCCGTGATCAGAGCGGCTCATACCTACTTCACGCAAGGCTTCGGCCAGCCAATTCTGATCGGCAGTTCAGACGCCGTGCGCGAGCAGTTCAAGGAGCTCGGCATGGTGATGCGCGCCGACTATGAGCTGATCGATATTCGCAATTCACCTTACGTTGAGCAGTTCACTGAACATCTGTTCGCGCGATTGCAGCGGCGCGGTTACCTGAAGCGCGATTGTCAGCGCATGGTATCGAATGAGCGCAATGTCTTCGGGGCGCTTATGGTCGCCCTTGGCTACGCGGATGGGCTCGTGACCGGCGTCACACGTAATTGGACGACCGTTTACGAAGATATCAATCGGGTGATGGACGCCAAACCTGGACGAACCGTCATCGGCGTATCCATGGCGTTGTGCCGCGACCGCGCGGTGTTGGTCGCCGACACCAGCGTCATCGCCATGCCGACCTCAGAGCAACTCGCCGACATCACTGTCGAAGCTGCGAACGCAGCGCGCAGTTTTGGCATCGAGCCACGCGTCGCCCTTCTCGCATACTCGACCTTTGGTCAGCCGCGCGGACAGCGCTCCGATGAGGTGCGCGAAGCCATCAAGATCCTCGACGAGCGCAATGTCGACTTTGAATACGATGGCGACATGTCAGCCGATGTGGCACTCAATCACAACCTGATGCTGCACTATCCATTTTGCAGGTTGAGTGGCACAGCGAACGTGCTGGTCATGCCAGCGTTCCATGCAGCATCGATCTCGACCAAGATGCTCAAGGAGCTGGGCGGGGCGACAATCATCGGGCCCGTCCTCGTCGGCCTTTCCCATTCCGTGCAGATTTGCCCGTTTGGGGCCCAGGACAGCGACATCGTGAACATGGCCGCTATTGCCGCCTACCAAGCAAGCACGTAGGCAGGCGCGCCGTTTCGGCTAGACCGCAATGCGGCATTTCTGCTCGTCGGGTGCTCCAAAGTGCCCGAAGTAACGCGGATCGATCTTCTCAACAGGGAGTATGATCAGGACATCCGTCGTATGGAATTGGCGATCGACGACGGCACCATCGCCCACAAAAGCACCAAGCCTCAAGTAGCCCTTGATCAGTGGCGGCAATGCCTTCAGCGCGGCTTTGGTATCAACCTCTTCACGTGGCATACGATTCATCGGCACGTAAAGATTATCATGAGCGCGGCAGCGCCAATCTTCCGGCGCCAATGCATTGTGGTGGAGAAAACTCAAAGCCATTGCATGCTGATCGGGATCAGTTCCCGCGAGGCTCGCGCAGCCGATCATCACATCGATCTTGTGTTCGCGGATATAAGTCCACAGGCCATGCCACAACAGCTCGACCGTACGCTTGTTGCGGTAGGACTCAAGCACGCACGATCGCCCGAGCTCCATGAAACGGTAGCGGGGGGACTTTGCACGGACGAGGGGGGCGATATCATACTCACCTTGCGTATAGAAACCTGAGCTGCGCTCAGCGATCTCTTGGCGCAGGACGCGATAAGTGCCGACGACACGAGTACGTCGCAGCCCACCCCACGCTTCCGCATTCGGCAGGCGAGACTCATCAACGACAAGTAGGTGGTCGCAAACCGCGTCATAGGGATCTTCGTCGCGCCGGCGCAATTCAGCCCTGACAGTCGGAATTGCGGACATCTCCTCGTAAAAGACCCTGTAGCGCAAACGTTGAGCGAGCTTGAGGTCGCGTCGCGTGCGTGCCAGCCGGACCTCCAAATCACCAACGCGGCCGTAGACTCGTTCGGGCGGTCTGCCCATGAAAGCACGCGCTGCGGTGCGGCTATCTCTGAGTGTCTTAAGTGCGAGAAGACCCCCAGGGACTGATTGCCACCTCGGGCTGCTCGCCAGACGGCTGGCCATGCGCCGCGCCGTGAACTTCATGCTCACTCTCCCCTAACGTTGCCGCCTGTCGCGCATTTCACCCGGCACTTGGCCCGGATCGGTCACCTGCACCCATGCGGGTACAATCCTGCAAAACCTAAAGCTTTTTCTCAATGGCCGTGCGCAGATATCACGATTCCATGACAGACTTTGTACGAATGCGCGAAGCCGGAACGACGCACCGCAGCTGACAACTTGCGAACCGCCAACCGAGGCCTGCAAGAGCCAACGCCCTGGCACAGCTAAATGATTTACGATTTGGGAGGGACTCACACCATCGTCCGTACCGGTCCCTGGATAATGCGCTCTACCCACAAAAAACTCGTCCAGCATCTAGGGGCCGTTTCTCCCTCCTGCGGTCGCATATCGACAGATTACGACGCACTGATCTCATCAAGCTGGGGCATGAAGATGTCCAAGAAATTCAAGACACAAGCAGCACCGGCCACTCTAGGCCGGCGGCAATTCACACGCCCCTGCCCTCAGTTGGTCACCGGGAAACCACTGGTCTGCAAACAGATAGAGTTGAAGGCTAAGGATTCCTAGAAGCCGGCCGGGGAGTACCGTCAAGCTGGCGGGCTGCTTCGACCGTCATCATTGGCACGCCGTGGCGGATTGGGTAGGCGAGGCCAGCGGCCCGGCTGATGAGCTCTTGGGCGGCGGCATCATATTGCAGTATCGTCTTCGTCAGTGGGCATACCAGTATCTCGAGCAGTTTCGGATCAACGCGCTCGCGTTCAAGATCGGGTTCTTCCGAGTCACTCATAGGCTGGTTCACTCCTATTGTAGCGTTCCGCCGCTGGCACCACCGGAAGCGAGCTCCATCTCCGCAAGGGCGACGAGCACATCTGCGCGGCTCTTGAGATCGTCTGCTTCAAGCAGCGCCTGTTTCTCTTCAGGGCCGTAAGGACACATGACACACAGGGCGTTGATCAAGAACTCGCTCGATGCGCGCTGGATGGCAGCCCAATCCGCTTCAAGTCTGTTGGCGTCGAGATAGGACCGCAATACGCGGAGCAAGTTAGAACGATCGACGTGCTCTTCACCAAGCCCCTCATTGAGGTCGGAAGTAAAGCGATCGTAGCTCGCGCTCGCAGTGCGATAGGGTTTATCGGTGACGGCCTCATCGACGATGTCATAGCGGCACACGCCGGTCAGCGTGATGACAAGTCGCTCATCTTCAACCTCTTGATACGTTGTGACCCGGCCAACACAACCAATGCCGCGCAAGGCGACGGACACATCGAGGGGGCTTTCCTCGTCCTCCGTCCCTTCTCCGGCCGCTGGCTGCACGATGCCAATGAGCCGATCGCCCGACATGACATCGTCAAGCATTTCCAGATACCGCGGCTCAAAAATATTGAGCGGCAGCGTCGCGCGGGGGAGCAGGATTGCACCCCTTAAAGGAAATAAAGGAATACGCGGCGGTAGATCTGCAGCACGCCGGTAACGATCGGTCGGTGACACGAAGACATTGCCTTTCCGGTTCGACGGCCCTCTAGGAAAATAGCAACGACGAAAGGCGGCGACGGCCCTCGATCGTTGCGGAATCGCTGGGGCCCCAGGCGTCGAAGAACTGTACAAGCTGCTTTCGGGCCGCCTGATCGTTCCAATTGCGGTCTTGTTGCACGAGTTGGAGCAATTGTTCCAAGGCTTCTGCTCTCTGATTGTGCGCGGCTAGCGCAACCGCCAAGTCGAAGCGTGCCTGGTGGTCTGCCGGATTGGCGGCCACGCGTGCCTCAAGTTCGGGGCGATTGTCATCCTGCCCAGCCATGCGCGCCAGCTCGAGCGCGGCCTTCACGCCCTCGACGGCACTAGTGCTGCGTGCATCGGGCGGAACCAAGGCAATCATTTGCTCGGCACGCTCCAGATCGCCAGTCTCAAGATAACAGCGCGCAAGACCGGCAAGCGCTAACGGGTTTTGCTGGTCCTCCTGCAAGGCGCCTGCATACATTCCCGCCGCAGTCTGAACATCGCCCGCAGCCAGTGCTTCCTCGGCCGCCGCTATGATGGTTGCGATATCAGCCTGAGCCTCTTCGCCGACGATGCGATCGATGAATTCTCGAATTGCGCTTTCGGGTTGTGCGCCCATAAAGCCATCAAGTGGACGCCCATCGCGAAACGCATAAACGGTCGGAAGCGATTGCACCCGCAATTGGGCCGCAACGGCAGGATGTTCATCAACGTTGATTTTGACGAGGCGGACTTTGCCGCCATAGCTCTTGACGACCTTCTCAAGCACAGGCGTCAACTGCTTGCATGGCCCGCACCAGCTGGCCCAGAAATCGACGATAACCGGGACAGTCTGCGAGGTCTCGAGTACGTCCTTGGCAAATCCGGACGTGGTCGTGTCTTTGACAATGTCGGCCGCTTCCGGCGTTCCCACCTGTCCTTTGAGCGCACCGATTTCCATTATTGCCTCTCCTCGTGGTCAACGACCGCCAACACTACAGCGGTGGACCCGCAATGCCAAAACCGTAGCTGGTGCCCGGATCGTTAGAAAAGTTCCAAAAATCTGTGCCAACGGATCCAACATCGTGGCTCAGGGCGCTAGGTGCAAGACGGTCGCTGCCCTAAATCAGGGTGGCGTGCGCGCTCCGTCTCCTCCACCCTCGAGACTTGGACCGCCGAGTGCGGTCATAACCGGCTCATGGCCGCACGAGCGAATGAACCGCAAAAGATCGTCACGTGCAATGTTCGTTGTCGCTGTATTGACGAGCGGATGGCAATTGATGCTGTCAAACTGCATCAATTCGGTATCGAACACCACGTGCACGCACTTGCTTGGATCATTGATGACGCAGAATGCGGTCACCGAACCGGGAGGCACGCCAAGGATCTCCATCAGGAGTTCGGGCTTGCCGAAACTGAATCGGCCAGCCTCGAGCCTTTTTGCCAATGCCTTCAGATCGACGTGCGTCGTTGTCTTGGCGACCACCAGAAACAACTTCCCCGCGTCATCTTTGAGAAACAAATTTTTGGTGTGTGCTCCTTGAAGGTCGCGCTCCAATTTGCAGCTTTCGGCCACAGTGAAGAGCGGTTCATGCTCCACCGTGTGCGTGGCGATATCGAGCTCGGCCAGGCGGTCAAAGAGATCTTGGCGAGTAGCGGGCATTGTCTGAATCGAGAGTGGCGGAATGTGACGGTCGCAAATAGAATTCGGCCCGGCCATTGGTAACGACGTTGCGGCGCAAAGCCAAGCTCGCGCTCCCCGCAAGGCGGATGTGACTACGGCATAGGCTGTATAACCACTGGAACTGAGCTTGATGCGCGGACATGGCAGCGATAGACTCGGGCCAGCTTCCAAATAGGTGAAAGAATGCCTTCAAAACTGACCCTTTCCGCTGCCGCCACTGTTCTGTGGACCGCTCTGATCGCACATCTTGCTCCAGCCCTCGCCCAAGAGCGGTGGGCAGCGATTGCTCCGAATAATGAGGCCTCCTCGACCGTGGTCTGGGCCACAACGCAAGAGCAGGCGAAGAGGTTAGCAATCGACGCCTGTCAGGACGTCTCTTCGACGTGCGCCTCGACGCCGGCCAGTACGAACGACATGAGCTACTATTTTGCGGTCATGTGCTGCACGGAACCTCAAGATGGGTGTGCCGCAAGCGTCGGCAGCAGCCGCAAATCGGCGCTGAATCTCGTCAAGAAAACCCTATCGGATGCCGATTATTCAAGCTGCAAGCTCAAGAATTACATCAAGGCCGGAACCGGTGAGAAGAGCTGATCCGGGCGGAGTGCATGGGGGGCGAACATCGCCATCTTGCAAAGGCCGGACAGTTGCGCCATAAGGCGGATCCGCTGCTCTATGAGCGGCAACCTTACCTCATGGATGCGGGCGTAGCTCAGGGGTAGAGCATCACGTTGCCAACGTGAGGGTCGTGAGTTCGAATCTCATCGCCCGCTCCAAACTTCTCACAAAATCAGAACGCTGCAATCCCGGAAACTCCGGGTGCGCCATGGTCTGCGAAACGCATGACGTGTCAGGCGGCGCTAGAAGCGGCCGATGTCTCTTGGGCTTGGGCAGCTTCGAGCCGCGCCAGCATCTCTTCGGTCAGCGCGCGCACAGCCTTGCCGACCTGGCCGGGGTACTTCGCCAGATAGCTGCGCTGATACTGCTGGAAACGCGCTGCGTCCTGAAGCGGTGTGAATCGAGGAATCGCCTGCGTGAAGCAACGGTTTTCCGCGTTGCTTTCCAGCCAGCGGTGATACTCTTGGTCAGATGGCGAGTTATCTTCTTTGAGGTTGACGATGACGCCTAAGTTCTCTGCAAAGCCCATTTCCGGATTGAGGGACTTGAACCGGCGGAAGACCTCAAGGCCGCAAGCAGAAACGTAATCTGGCTTGGTCGGCGAAACATGAAAATCGGCCTCGCGCAGCCAGCTCTCCGTCAAAATCGACAAGCCGGGCGGACAGTCGATCAGAACAATATCGAAGACTTTGCGCGCCTCGACGAGAAGCTGGGCGATCACCTCGCGCAGGCGTGAGTGCAAGCTTTCCTTTGAGACTTCTCGCTCGAAGAGTGTGAGCTGCATGTCGCTTGGCAGGAGGTAGACCGTACGTGCGTCATCGACATCAGAGATATTACGGACGATGAACTTCGGCCAATCGATTGTCTCGTTCTTCAGGACGGTGCTGTACAGGTAGTCGACGATGGTCGCACCTTCGCTCTGCAGTTTGTGAAGGCTCTGCACCGTCATCAGCATGCTTGAAAGGCTGGCCTGGGAATCACTGTCAATGACGAGAACGTTCTTGCCGTGGAAGGTCGAGATGGTCTCGGCAATGGCAAGAACAAGGGTCGATTTCCCGACACCCCCCTTGGTGTTCATAACAGCGATGGCATTGCGCATGACGCTCGACATTCCTTCCCGAACGGCCCAGTCCTCAGCACAGAACTCGATCGCTCATTCCCCAATGGCGGGGGAATATGGCAACGTTGAGATTATCATGCAACGGTTGGCCACGATCAGGATGAACATTTGAAAGATGAGCGAGAATGAAAGGTAAACAGGTTCGGGGGGACGCATGCTTGGTGTGAAACGGGGAGACCAGACTGCGCACATAGCCATGACTCGCACACCGGGGGCGCCAGCACCAGCCTGCTTTGGGTTCGACATCGATACTCGCACCGGCACACAACGCGCGAAGCCGCCTTTTTCTGTGCTATAGGCCGCTCCGGCGCACTACGAGGGGCACGTGATTTGCAGACGGCAATCCAAACGGTAATCCCAAATCAATCCGTAAACGGCACTGCGCGCGCACCATTGCGGGCGCGGATTTCGTGGATGTTGTTCGATTGGTCAATTCAGCCGTTCTACACGCTAATTTTGACATTTTTGTTTGCCCCGTATTTTGCCAATACGGTTATCGGGGACGGCCCGCGCGGCCAGGCCCTATGGGGATATGCCGCAGCAACAGCCGGCGTGCTCATTGCGATTGGCAGCCCGTTCTTTGGCGCCTACGCCGATGGACATGGGCGGCGCAAGCCATGGATCGGAATGCTGGCCGTGGTCCTGGCGGTCTCGATGACGACGCTTTGGATCGCCACGCCCAATGCCCCCACGTCGACGGTCTACCTCGTGCTCTTCGCCTTCGTGTGCGCCACGGCGGCCGCCGAATTTTCCTCCGTTTTCTCCAATGCGATCATGCCCACGCTCGTTCCCCATAATGAGTTGGGCCGTCTGTCGGGAACAGGCTGGGCATTTGGCTATACGGGCGGGCTGATCAGCCTTCTGCTGGTCGCGGGTATCTTGCTGCCGACACCCGACGGAAAGACGATTCTTGGGCTTGAACCCTTGCTGCATCTCGACGTCGGATCACGCGAAAGCGACCGGCTCGTCGGTCCATATTGCGCCATCTGGTATCTCGTATTCATGATCCCATTCTTCTTGTTCGTGCCCGACAAGCAACCCAAGCGGAAGGACGGGCGATCGGCCGTTGGCGAACTTTTGAGCACATTGCGTTCACTGCCGGGCCACCGCGACATGCTGCATTTCCTTGTTGCACGCATGCTGTACACGGACGGGCTCACCGCAATTTTCACGTTCGGCGGCATATACGGCTCAAGCGTGTTCGGCTGGGGCGCACTTCCACTTGGAATTTTCGGCCTTGTGCTCACGGTTGTCGGCGCGATCGGCGCGCTCTTTGGCGGCATTCTGGATGATCGATTCAGCGCAAAGGCCGTCATCATGGCATCGCTTATTCTGATACTCATTGGCGCCTTTGGCATCTTGTCCGTGGACCACACACACGTGCTCTATTTCATCGAAGTTGCCCCGAAGGCTGAAGGATCGGCACCGTTCTCCTCTATCGGCGAGCGGGTGTTCTTGGGCTTTGCGATGATCATCGGACTGGTCTCCGCCCCAACCCAGGCCTCCAGCCGCTCACTGCTGGCGCGCCTAGCGCCTCCGGAGAAGATGACCCAATTCTTCGGCCTCTTTGCCTTTTCGGGGAAGGTGACAGCTTTTCTTGCGCCGTTCTTCGTCGCAACGCTGACGGAAATCTCCAACAGCCAGCGAATTGGCATGTCTGCGATTGCACTCTTTATCATCGTGGGCATTGTCTTAATGTTGCCGGTGAAAAGCCCGCGCAGCAGAACGACGGGCCCTTGAGGTCGCAGGCGGGCGGTTGGTACGAGAGCCGGAGATGACGCTGCCGGAGGCTGAAATGGATTTTCGAAAGGAATTCGAGGTCAAACCCGGCGAAGGTGTGAGACTTTCGAAGATCGATCCGGCCTACCATAGTGCCCACGGCTCCGAATCCGAGGCCAAGCAAGACCTCGACCACTACAAAGAGAAGATCAGAAATCTCCAGCGCACACTCTACGGCGACCGCTCAAAAGCGTTACTCGTCGTGCTGCAAGGCATAGACGGCGCAGGTAAGGACGGCACCTGCTGGCACGTCATGAGCGCAATGGATCCCCAGGGCGTCAAGGTGACGGGCTTCAAGCAACCCACACCGGCCGAACGCGACCACGACTTCCTCTGGCGCATTCATCCCCACGCCCCGGCCAAAGGTGAAATTGCCGTCTTCAACCGCTCGCACTACGAGGACGTGCTGGTTGCCCGCGTCCACGATCTCGTGCCCAAGCCGGTGTGGGAACAGCGCTATGACTTCATCAACGAGTGGGAGCGCCTTCTCCATACCGAGAACCAAACGACCATTTTGAAGTTCTTCCTCTACATCTCGAAGGAGGAGCAGCTCGAACGGTTCAAACGCCGTCTCTATGATCCTTCCCGGCAATGGAAGATCAGCAACGCGGACTACACAGAGCGCGAACGGTGGGATGATTACATCGCGGCTTTCGAGGCAGCTCTGAGCAAATGTTCGACATCACACGCCCCCTGGTATGTGATCCCGTCGAACCACAAATGGTTCCGCAATCTGGCCGTATCCCAAATCATTGCAGATACGCTGGAAGACATGCATCCAAAATGGCCGGAGCCAACGGTCGATCTGGACGAAATTCGCAAGCTCTACCACTCGGCGGAGCAAGGGAACGAGAAGGCCTCCTAGGTCAAAGCAGGCCGAGGAAAGCTTCGTTTGAATGCCGGGGCTGGCAACTCAAGGCCCTGTTGCATACATCTGCAATACTTGATCTTCGTCAGCCCAAGGATTCGACCTCAGATGACACCGATCAGACCGTTCCTGGCAGCAGCGCTCATGTTCGCGTCTCTGCCCGCGTTTGCCCAAGAGACGCCCTTCCCAAAGCCGAACGCAGAGGCTCCTGATTCAGACAGTACAAAGTCTGACAAAAAGTCAGCCGACGAGGCCATCGATCACGCCAAGGACGCCACCAGTGCTGCCATCGAGGCTGCGAAACAGGCGATCATCGAGGCGATCGACAAGGCCAAGGAGCATACGAGCTCGGCGCTCGACTCCAGCAAGGAAGCGACCGAAGGCGCATTGGACGACGCCAGTGAGGCAACCAAGCTGCTCGACAAGGCTGCCAAAGCCGCGCGTGAAGTTTTGGAAAAAGCAAAACAGGCCGCCAGTGAGGTCTTGGACAAGGCCAAAGAGGCGACGAAGGATTTCGACAAGGGCGATAGTGACAGCGACGAGCCCGGCGATGCTCCTGACGAAAACGAGGAGGCCGTTCCGCCGCCTAAGGAAATCTAAGACCAGCACTCATTACTGCTTTGGGCGCTCGGCAACCATGAACCACGAGGCGCCAAAGTGCGGGTCGTGCCAAATTCGCTTCCAGCGAAAGCCCGCCTTCTCATAGGCGCGCACCGCGCGCTCGTTCTTGATTGACGGGAAGACACAGACCGCGACGGCAAGCGTCGTGGCGAACACCTCGTCCTTGAGGAGAGCAAGCGCCGCCTGACCGACGCCCTTGCCCCTATGCTCTTCGGAGGCCACGAACAAGTCGAGGTCCCACGTCCCCGCCTCCAGATCTTGTGGCAGCTCGTCACCCCAAATTGTCGCGTCGACGGCATGGGCATAGCCGACCGGACGGCCACCGGCTTCGATGATGCGGCACAGCGCGTGGTCAGAGTTCAGCGCAATGTTGACTTCTGCCTCCGTCGCCGAAAGCGGACCCCACCAATCCTGAACATCTGGGCGCGAGAGCCAGCCTCTGATCAGAACCCAGTCAGCGCGGTGCGCAGCGCGCAACCGGACACGAGCCCCATGATCCATCGTCTCAGTGCCGGAAATGGCGCATGCCGGTGAAGACCATTGCGAGGCCCTTCTCGTCGGCCGCCTTGATCACCTCGTCGTCGCGCATAGAGCCGCCCGGCTGAATAACCGCCGTCGCACCGGCCTCTGCCGCGGCGAGTAGCCCGTCCGCGAACGGGAAGAAGGCGTCTGACGCGACGACCGAGCCCACCGTCAGTGGATCGGCGAGCCCCAGGACTTTGGCCGCATCCGCCGACTTCAACGCGGCAATGCGCGTTGAATCGATCCGGCTCATCTGGCCGGCCCCAATCCCCACGGTCGCGCCGTCCTTTGCATAGACGATCGCATTCGACTTCACATGTTTGGCCACTTTGAAAGCAAACAAGAGATCGGCCAGTTCCTGCTCGGTTGGCACACGCTGGGTGACGACTTTGAGATCGGAGGCGCCCACGGCACCGTTATCGCGCGATTGGACGAGCAAACCCCCTGCGAGCGAACGCATCATCACACCGGCGGCCCGCGGATCAGGCAAGCCACCCGTTTTCAGAAGGCGCAGGTTCTTCTTTGCTTGGAAGATCGCTCGCGCTTCGGGCGAGACATCGGGCGCGATGACGACCTCCGTGAAGATCTTTGAAATCTCTTCGGCGGCCGCCGCATCTATCGACTGGTTGAGCGCAACGATGCCACCGAACGCGCTGGTCTGATCGCACACAAGTGCTTTGAGATATGCATCTTTCAATGAGCCGCCGATTGCCACACCGCACGGATTGGCGTGCTTAATGATGGCAACCGCTGGCTGTTTCTCGCCGAACTCAGCCACGAGTTCGAATGCAGCATCCGTGTCATTGAGATTGTTGTAGGAAAGCTCCTTGCCTTGGAGCTGCTCAGCCGTCGCAACGCCAGGCCGCGGATCGCCCGACACATAAAATGCTGCGGTCTGATGCGGGTTCTCACCATACCGCAACGCCTGGGACAGCCGGCCGCCGAACACACGCCAATCGGGTGCGCCCTCACCGAGCTCTGAGGCGAACCAGCCGCTGATTGCCGCGTCGTAAGCCGCCGTACGAGCGAACGCTTTCGCGGCCAAATTCTTGCGCAGCTCGATTGTCGTCGCACCGCCGTTGGATTGCATTTCCTTGAGAACGCGCTGGTAGTCACCGGGCTCCACGACGACCGTGACGCCTGCGTGGTTCTTTGCGCCCGCGCGAATGAGCGCCGGCCCACCGATATCGATGTTCTCCACACACTCGTCATAAGAACCACCCTTCGCCACAGTGGCCTCAAAGGGATAGAGATTGACGACGAGCAGGTCTATCGGCGCGATGTCGTGCGCGGCCGCCTGCGCCTCATGCTCCGCGTTGCCGCGAATTGCAAGCAGTCCACCATGCACCTTTGGATGAAGCGTCTTGACGCGACCATCGAGCATCTCGGGAAATCCGGTCAGCTCCGAAACGTCTGTCACACTCTGTCCATTTGAGCGCAGCGCGGCCGCCGTTCCGCCAGTTGAAACTAGCTCCACGTCCATCTCTGCCAACGCACGAGCAAATTCGATGAGGCCCGTCTTGTCGGAAACAGACAAAAGTGCGCGGCGGACTTTGGTTTCTTTCTGCGTCATTCGGCCTTTTCCGGATTTAAACGCTCAACGAACCACTTGATTTCGCTCTCGCCAAACGTCGCGCCGCGCAAGACGATCTGCAGGGCGCGGCGCGGGCCGGCAATGTCGGCAAAGTAGACGCTCTCCTCAATCGTCATCTCGGCACCTTCGGCGCCAAAGTTCCAGCTTTCGCCGTCAAGCAGCTCAAGCTCGGCACTATTTCGGTCCTTACTGAGCCTGCAACTGACATCCGGGTGGAGGTGAAAATGAATTGCGAAGGGAAGATCGCGCCTCAGGCGTACTTTGCGCTTGAAACCATCAAGCCGGTCCACGCCTTCCAAACGACCGCCATCCGAAGCAAGCGACAGACGGCGATTGTGGACGAGTTCAAAGCGGCTGAGATAACCGTCATGGCTCGCATCAAGCCAAACGGTATCATCCGTCTGTCCCATGCGCGATCGAACATTGTCTGGGGTTCGGATAGGCGGACTGCCGATGAGCGTCTCCAGGCGTTGGTTCGCGACCAGCCTGGACGACGACTGTTCAGCAAGGCAGAGCGTGTTGTGGCTTGCAGTCGCGCGTGCTGCGGGGCGCCAGTTCGCGGCCCCCGCACCCGGCATCCCACTGTTCACGAACAACAGGTCAGGACCGCTACTCATTTCGAACGACAAGCAACCGGCTTGGGCCTCGCCGGAAATTTCCAATGGCGGTGGCGAACCAGCGTCGACGATCACAATGGCACGACCTCTCTCAAGCCGCGAGTAGTGCGATGCCGGCGCATCGGCCAAACCGTTCCCCGTTGGGTCGTGATAGACGAGAATCGTCGCCAGACCCGTCGCCGATGGCGCGCCTACTCCATTGAATCGTGCGAGCATGCCGTCACCCATCCTGAGATGACGCAGCATCGGGAACACGCGATCCATCGCTTCGGGAAGTGCAGCCGGGGGTTTGCGACTGCGCGTGGCGTAGCACTGGTTAAGCGGCAGAAGATCGAGCATCAGCTCGACCAACACCATCGGATTTCGGCTGATGTGGCCGCCATCGGCAAGGACCTGATAGTCAAGCTCGGCCGACAGTGCCTGTTCGACCCCTTTGAGGGCCCTCTCCTGACCAGCAATCGTGAGACTGGCAAGCGTGAGTGCTACCAGTGAGAGAAGACGCGGGACGCCATAGGGAGCATCGCGCCAACCGGCTCCCAAAAGTGCAAGCTGCAAACCCAAGCTCGTCGTGATCGTCCGGTAGGTCGACTCGTCGGCTTCCTCCAGGAGCAGGTCGGCACTTGAAAGCCACGAGATCAGCCGGCGTGCAGCAACAGCGGCTTCAGTACTTACACCGGCAGGATCATGACTTCGGATCGCCCACTCGGCCGCAAGCCGTCGCGCTGCATCGCGCGCTTCGTTACTACCGGCCGCTCGTAAATCGCGAAGCCAGCCGAAGCCGTGGAGTTCGCGGGCCCAATTGACATTGGGCGGATTGATGTCGAACGGCGAGCGGCCATGCAAGTGCGCAATGGTGCCGGCAAGACCGAACTGCCCATGCTCAATCTCGCTCCAGAAACTTGGATCGGCGGTCCGCAAGTCCTGCGGCACAATCAAGAGCTGATTTGCAGCCGTCGGCCGGAACTGCCAACGCATGAGCGGTGAGGAGAGCATCCCCGCAATTGTCGACCGCCTGGAACGATCTGCTGCCAGCGCCGCAATGCGGAAGCGTTGTCTTAGCGTCAGGTCCGCCACGCTCACAACCCTCCACGCCCGCTCGGCGACCCTTGGCCAGAATCGACATCATGCCTTATGCCCATGCTGCTCGGACTACCCCCACGAAAGGGGCAAGACAAGGATCAGACCGCGACACGTTGTGCGTAGATTGTCGCGTGGACGCTCCTAAGGGCGGCAAATGAGCCGCGCGGCATAGAATCCGTCGATCCCGGAGAGATCAGGGCGCGCGTTGGGTAGATGGTACGGTAACGTGCGCAGGTCGCCCTCCGGGGTGATCCACTCCTCCGGCAATCCGCTTTCTCCGGCGCGAATCGGAACACGTTCCAGGCCCTTGATGCGGTTCAGAAGCTCGGCGATCTGGTGTTCGCCTTCTTCGGGCTCCAGCGAACAGGTGCAGTAGACGAGCATGCCGCCCGGCTTCACAAGCGTGACCGCGTGAACAAGAAGGCGCGCCTGTAAGGTTGCAAGCGCGCCGATGTCCTCGCTGCGTTTCAATCGCAAGATGTCGGGATGACGGCGGATCGTACCCGTTGAGGTGCAAGGTGCATCGAGAAGGACACAATCAAAAGCAGCTTCGGGCTGCCAGGTTGCAGCATCTGCGGCCACAAGCTCAGCCTTCAGGTCGAGCCGCTCAAGATTCGTGCGCAAGCGCGCAAGGCGTGTTTCGGAGACTTCGACTGCCGTTACGTTCGCTCCGGCTGCCGCGAGTTGTGCCGTCTTCCCACCGGGTGCTGCACATAGATCCGCGATCCGTTGCCCTGAAACCGGCCCGAACAGGAGCGCAGGAAGCGCCGCGCCCGCGTCTTGCACCCACCAAGCGCCCTCGGCATAGCCTGGGAGATCCTCGATGCGCCCGCCTGCTGAAAGGCGGACCGAACCGGTCGGCAACACCGTGCCACCGAGGCGCTCGGCCCAATCGTCGGGGTCAGCCTTGACCGAGACATCAAGCGGCGCCTCCCTCAGCGAAGCCTCCGCGATACGGCGCGCCTGCTCCTCGCCATAGGTCTCGACCCAGCGGGCGAAAAGCCAAGCGGGGATGTTGGCCCGTATCGGATCGATGCCTTCGAGGATCCCTGGGCCGTCGTTTGCAACTCGGCGCAACACGGCATTGACGAGCCGATCGAAGTGTCGCGCATGGCGATCGCCACGCGCCTGATCGACGGCAAGGCTGATCGCGGCGTGCGGCGGCGTTTCAAGGAAAAGAAGCTGTGCCGCTCCGGAAAGCAGGATGGGCCAGAGGCCGCCTTTGCGTTGATCAAGCGGCTTATCAAGAAAGCTGTTGAGCACGGTCTCAAGCTCGCCGAGCCGCCGCAGAACCGTGCCTGCAATCAGACGGGCAAGGCCGCGATCGCGGGCCGGCAGGGCCCCGGCGGGGCCGCTGGCGAACGTGCTCGCCAGGACTTCGTCAAGCGAGCGGCCGTTTTGCAAGACGCCGACAACGAGCTGAACAGCCGCTTCACGTGCCGCCATTCCGGGTGGCACGCGTTGTGGCCCTGCGGATTTCTTACCGCCGGCTACGACTTTCTTTTTGTTCTGATGCGACCCCGTCTTCGCCGTCACAGGCCTCTAGCCCCACGGCCCACGCGATCGGCGTGGGACGGTCTGCGCGGTGGCCCATGGACCCGAACTTGCGAATGGTTTGTCGTCACGCGGGCGGCTCGTGTGGCCTTGCTCGCGCGCCAACGCTTCGAGTGCCGCAATCCGGTTCTGCGTGTTGGGATGGGTTGAGAACCAATTGTCGAAGCCGCGTCCATTCAACGGGTTGATGATGAAAAGAGAGGCGGTAGCCGGAGCGGATTCGGCAGTCTCATTCGTAATGCGGCGGGCGGAGTTCTGGATCTTGGCAAGCGCGGAGGCAAGCCATAGCGGCCGACCACAGATCATCGCGCCCATGCGATCGGCCGAATATTCGCGCGACCGGCTGATCGCCATCTGCACGAGCATCGCAGCCAAGGGCGCAATGATGATCGCGGCGATCGTCCCCAGAATGCCAAGGCCGCCGCGATCCTCGCGGTGACCTCCAAACAGCATGCCGAACTGCATGTACTGGGCCAACATCGAGATTGCGCCGCCAATGGAGGCAGCGACGGTCATCGTTAGTGTGTCGCGGTTCTTGATGTGGGCAAGCTCATGCGCCATCACGCCGGCTAACTCGTCGCGGCTCAGCGCCTGCAGCAGGCCCGTCGAGGCACACACAGCAGCATGGGATGGGCTGCGACCCGTCGCAAAGGCGTTGGGCTGAGCGCTGTCCATCACATAGACTCGCGGCATCGGAAGCCCGGCGCGTTGTGCCAACTCGCGCACAAGGCCGTAGTATTCGGGAGCCGTGCGTGCATCGACCTGCTTGGCGCCATACATACGCAGCACCATCTTGTCGGAGTTCCACAAGCTGAAAGCGTTCATGCCAAGCGCCAGTACGAACGCTATGATCATGCCCGTCTGACCACCGATCAGCGCTCCGAACGCAACAAAGATTGCGGTCAGACTTGCAAGCAGCATCGCTGTCTTGATGTAGTTCATGGGCATGTCGCGCGTTTACCTCCTCCGCGATGGACTATCGGGCATGATATATGGATTGATCTAGGCGAAACTACCAGTAGGGCGGATGGTCAACTTGACGGAAAGCGAAGAAAAACAACGCACTATTACACCAGAGGCGGAGCGCGCCCTGCGAGAGGCAGGCGCCAGGCGCACCGCCCGTGCTCGTGCGAAAGATCAACCCAAGCGTGAAGTCGGTGGACGAGAGGGCCCCGATCCCGTTCGCTATGGCGACTGGGAGAAGGGCGGCATCGCCTCAGATTTTTGAGGCGGTGACCGCTGTGCCACGCCTGCACGGTAATTGGTACGACTTACGTCATGCCTGCGTGTGCCCGATCGGGTCGACGTTATAGTAAGCACTCAACAATCCCAGGAATCAGACATGCGCCGTCCCGGCCGGATTACCTCAAGCCTTCTTGCGCTCATTCTTTTCATAATCGCTTTCACTAGTGCCCTTTGGCTGGGGTTCGTGCCGCAGAGATGGCTACCCTCCATGTTTGATCAGGCGGACGTCTCGCCGCTGCCCAACTACAAAGGCGAGTTCGTCTCGGCAGGGCGCGACGGGACCTGGAACAGGCCCAAAGCCCAGTTCGTGCAGGGTGCCGTCGACACCAACTTGCCCGGTGCGCCTCCAAAGGCCGACTGCTCTCCCGAAGCCATCGTCTACTATGCCGAGCAGGCCCCCGAAGCCTTTGAAGAGGCGAAGAACGGTCTCCTCTATGGCGTGCGGACTCATACAGCGGCAACACGCGTAGACGATATGCCGGGCTTCAACTCTTGCGCGCTGGTCGCTCACGCCATTCTCAAGAAGGCTGGCTGCAAGTGGGCAAAGTGGACCGCCAATGCAAAAGCCATTTACGACAAGGCCTATCAACAGGGCTGGCGACCCTCAGAGACCCAAGAAGCAGGCTGCATCGTTGCTTGGAACTCGCGCGAGGCGGGGACTCGGCCGCGCATCGGCCAAGGCAAGGATGCAGGTAAGGATTCGCCCAAGCGGGTGCTTTTCCGCCATGTCGGGATAGCGACTGGAAGTTGGTGGAGCGTCGACAACACGTCGTTTCTCAGCCGGCCAACGGCTGGGATCACGGTTCGACCGTTTCGCTATGACAGTCCCATCTTCTTGTGCCCGCCCAAACCAGGGAGCGGCAAGAAGTAGCCGTTGTCGCAATGGCCGCGGCTGCATTGGGAACAATGGACCAACCAGCTTATTTATATCTCTGACACGCCTTTCCCCGACCTCCGTTTGAGAAGGTGACATGCGACGACCTGGCCGGATCCTCTCGCTGCTATTTCTGGCCGCATTGCTGCTGATCGCTTCGTTTGGAGCGTTTTGGTTCGGGCTCGTCCCGCAACGCTATAGCCCACTAGCGCCCATATCTTTGGACGAACCTCCGCCTTGGTTCCTCGACATGCGGCTCGCAGCGCTGAGACGCGACCCCGAGCTTTGCCGGATGGTACTGCACGAACCTCAGATCTCGGCGGCGCCTGTTCCCGACCGCCCAATCACGAATGGATGCGGCTGGGTGAACGGTTTTAGCATCACTGCGGTTGGCGGCGCCAATCTTGGCGCCGATAAACTGACGTGCGGAATGTCGGCAGCCCTGGCGCTATGGATAACTTACGACGTGCAGCCGCACGCCGTTGCTATGTTTGGGTCCCGCGTTGCGAGCGTCGAGGACTTCGGCACGTATGCCTGCCGCAACATTATCGGCAGCGAGAAGTGGCGGAATTTGCGCAGTCAGCACGCAGCCGCCAATGCCATTGATATTGCTGGCTTCCGCCTAGAAGACGGCACCAAAATAAGTGTGGCCAATGACTGGACGGGCAGCGACAGCAAAGCCCGGTTCCTTCACGCAATCCATGAGACCGCATGCAACTATTTCCGGGTGGCGATCGGCCCGAACTACAACAAGGCCCACCACGATCATTTCCATTATGACCGCGGGGCCTTCCGCAAATGCCAGTGATTGCGCCAGCGCATTCCTAAGTGGTCAAGCGGCTGTCAGAGCAAGCCGCCGAAACCACCTCTAGCGCCGCGCCTTCTTCTTGGCCGGCTTTCTCTTTGCCGCTTTACGGGCTGCCGGCTTCTTTTTTGCCGCCTTCTTCTTAGCCGGCTTCCTTTTGGCCGGCTTCTTCTTCGGCTTGTCAGCAACCTGCGTGAGCGCCGAGGCGGCAAGCTGCTTGATCTCTGTGGTCGTCAACGTGCCCGGCGATTTTAGACCCTTTGCGGCAATTTTCGCGACGGCTTGTGAGGTCTTCTCGTTCGCTGCCATGGAGGCCACCCTTCGAATCAAAATGAATAAGACGAACCCTTGTAGCCGGACTCGTCGCGCCAATGAAGTAGGACTTTAGGCAGACACGTGGACAAAGCGCCCGCCATCAATCGACGGCGGGACAACTTGGTCGACACAAGTGCAGCATCTGTCAGGCTGTCTTCCGGTTCTGGCGGTTGGCAATGAGGTCGTCGACGACACCTGGGTCGGCCAACGTTGACGTATCGCCAAGATTGGAGAAATCGTCCTCGGCGATTTTGCGCAAGATTCGCCGCATGATCTTGCCGGAGCGTGTTTTTGGAAGCCCGGGTGCATGTTGAATGAGATCAGGCGACGCGATGGGGCCGATTTCTTTGCGGACGTGCGCGACCAACTCCTTCTTGATGTCATCCGACCAAGTCTCGCCCGCCCTGAGCGTGATGTAGCAGTAGATTCCCTGGCCTTTGATATCGTGAGGATAACCGACCACAGCGGCTTCAACGACCTTGGGATGGGAATCGAGCGCACTTTCTATCTCGGCCGTCCCCAGCCGGTGCCCAGAGACGTTGATCACGTCGTCAACGCGCCCCGTGATCCAATAGTAGCCATCCTCATCGCGCCGGCACCCATCGCCGGCAAAGTACATACCCTTGTAAGTTGAGAAGTAGGTCTGAACGAACCGGTCGTGATCACCGAACACGGAGCGGGACTGGCCCGGCCAGCTCTCAAGGATCACCAGGTTGCCACTCGCCTGCCCTTCGAGCAGCGTTCCTTTTTCATCAACCAGGCCCGGCACAATGCCGAAGAAGGGACGCGTCGCCGAGCCGGGCTTTAGTGCCGTCGCACCAGGCAGCGGCGTAATTAGAATGCCGCCCGTTTCCGTTTGCCACCAGGTATCGACGATGGGGCAACGGCCATCACCGACCACGTGGTAGTACCACTGCCAGGCTTCTTCGTTGATCGGCTCGCCGACACTGCCGAGGAGCCGTAGGGATGAGCGGTTGGCTCGCTTGACGAAATCGTCACCGCCGCCCATCAGCGCGCGGATCGCGGTTGGCGCCGTGTAGAAGATGTTTACCCCCCACTTGTCGACGACGTGCCAGAAGCGCGAAAGGGTCGGATAGTTGGGCACGCCCTCAAACATTATCGTCGTTGCGCCGTTCACGAGCGGTCCATAGACGATGTAAGTGTGGCCGGTGACCCAACCGACATCTGCGGTGCACCAGTAGATGTCGCCGTCATGATAGTCGAACACGTACTGATGGGTGACCGAAGCGTAGACGAGATACCCGCCAGTCGTGTGGAGGACACCCTTTGGCTTACCTGTTGAGCCGGACGTATAGAGAATGAACAGCGGGTCCTCTGCTCTCATTTCCTCAGGGGCGCACTCGGCCGAGACGTTCTTCAATTCCTCATGGAGCCAATGATCGCGCCCCTCTGTCCAGGGCACGGGGTTGCCGGTGCGACGCACAACCAGCACCTTGCCGCCATCCACGCCGGCTTTTTGCAAAGCGACATCGGTGTTCTGCTTCAACGGCACAGTCTTGCCGCCGCGGAGGCCCTCATCCGCTGTGATCGTGAGCTTGGACTTCGCGTCGGTAATCCGACCGGCTAACGCTTCGGGGGAGAACCCGCCAAAAACAACAGAGTGTACAGCGCCGATGCGCGTACACGCGAGCATCGCGTAGGCCGCTTCCGGAATCATCGGCAGATAGATCGTGACGCGGTCGCCTTTGCGGATGCCAAGTGCCTTCAAGACATTCGCGAACTGGCAGACGTGGGTGTAGAGCTGCCGGTATGTGATCCTTTCATCCTGGGCGGGGTCGTCTCCCTCCCAGATGATGGCGACCTGATCGCCGCGCGTTTCAAGATGACGGTCCAGGCAGTTGGCCGACACGTTGAGTGTGCCGTCTTCAAACCACTTGATCGAAACGTCTTCAGGCCCGAACGAAGCGTTTTTGACTTTGGTAAAAGGCTTTATCCAGTCGATCCGCCGGCCCATCTCACCCCAAAAACCATCAGGGTCTTTGACCGAGCGATCGTAGAGATCACGATAGGCCTCATCGTTGATCCAGGCGCGCTCGGACCACTCGGCCGTAACCGGATAAACCTTGTCTGACATCGTCCGCTGTCCTCCCAAAACGTACTCATTGCAGCGATTATGGTGGGCTCAAAACATGATCGCTATTTCACAGTTGCTACATATTTCGTTGAACGTCGCAGCCCGCCAAATGCAGCAGCGGATCAGACACCCATGAGACCTATAACCGCACCCTGCAGAATGAGCACGGCAAGCCAGTGGCCGCCGTCAATGAGAGTCAATGCGCGCTTTGCGACCTGGAAGGCATGGTTGACCGCCATGGTGGTGATGACAAAGCCGAGCCAGCAGAACGCACCCGAAATGATGCCGTTCTTCAGCGTCACTTCGCCGGTTCCCAGGTGACCTATGACACCCGCCAGTACCCAGGCCATGATTAGTTGAGCGATAAATGCAATGATGAAGGGCAACGGTGTATTGCCCTCGGCCTTCAGCTCGTCCTCCGTTTTGCCAACAGCCGCCATCCAAGCATTGGGGAAGAGCACGCCATACCAGAGCCAGCCGAAGAGGAAACTGACGACGGCCGCCAGAACGATCGCGTAATAGTTGAGGCCTCCAAAGTCCATGACGTGTTCCTCCCGATGCGTTTTCTTTCAGCCGACACTAGCAGATGGACGCCGCGCCGTCTGGCTGATCCAGCGATCATAGGATTCGATAGCGCCAAACGGCCGAGTTTTTGATCTCTGCGTCTTCAAGGTCGCGTGTCACCGGAACTTGGTACTCCGCTGCATTCTCAAAGCGATCCTTGGGGAAATAGTTGCGCCCGGGATCACCAATGAGCACAAGCGCGCCGTCGCGCGCATAGCCGTCGACAAAGTCCAGCACCCGATCGGCCAGGCCGCGCTCATAGAACAGATCTCCGACGAGTATGACGTCAAAGGGCTGCCATGGTTGGGACAAGAGATCAACAGACGTCGCCTCAAGGGCTAGCCCATTGGCCGTAGCGTTCGCGCGTGCAGCAACGAAAGCCAATTCGTCGATATCGGCTGCAAGCACGGAGGCGGCGCCGGCTTTCATCGCGGCGAGGCCGGCCAATCCGGAGCCTGAGCCAAGATCGAGAACGCGCATGCCAGCAACGAGAGCGGCATTGTCGAGAATGTAGCGCGCGAGCGCCTGTCCCCCGGCCCAGGCAAACGCCCAGAACGGCGGCGGCAAATTTATTTCGCCGAGTTCCTCTTCTGTCTTCTGCCAGATAGGTAGAGACTCTTCGGCGAGATGAAGCTCAAGCTCGGGCACGAGCGGGGGCCTGATGAGCTTTGTGTTCGCCAAGATAAACGCTTCGATCGCTGCGTGATCGCCACGCGTCAGGCGAGCGATATCGGCTGTGGTCATCGCTTCAGCGTCTTTGGATCGAGGCCTCCCATACGGCATACCTCCTTCCACTCGGCGGCACTGACCGGCTGCACCGAGAGGCGGGAGTTGCCGACGAGGGCCATTGTCGCAAGCTTGGCATTTTCCTTGGCAACTGCCAGCCCGACCGGCTTGGGCATGTCGCAGACAGCGCGAACATCGACGCACTCCCAGGTCCCGGTCCCGTCTGTCGAATCCGGATGAGCCAGTGCGCAGACTTCCAAGACGCCAACGATCTCCTTGCCTTGGTTTGAGTGGTAGAAGAACCCGAGGTCTCCGAGCTTCATGGCACGCATATTGTTGCGCGCCTGATAGTTGCGCACGCCATCCCACGGCTCGCCGGCTTTGCCACGCGCCTTGAGCATCGCCCACGAAAATACATCCGGCTCAGACTTGAAGAGCCAATAGGAAGTCATTGCCTAGTCCTCGGCTTTGAGTGGACGCTGCATCAAACGCACGATCGCATCGGCAACCGTGGTGCGGTTCTCAAGGATGTCGCAAACCGCCGCGGTGATCGGCATGTCGATGCCTCTTTCAGACGCGATGCGCTGTAAAGCACGAGCGGTATAGACGCCTTCGGTCACCGCGCTGCGGCTACCAAGAATGTCGTCCAAAGTTCTGCCTTCCCCCAGCGCGCGCCCGAGAGACATGTTTCGTGATTGCGGGCTGCCGCACGTGAGGATCAGATCGCCGAGCCCCGAAAGCCCGAGCAGCGTTTCTGGCCGCGCGCCCAGCGCCTCGCCAAAACGGCGAAGCTCGGCAAAACCGCGGGTGACGAGCGCGGCGTGGGCACTCGCGCCAAGACCCTTGCCTCCGACAATACCCGCCGCGATCGCCAACACATTCTTCACCGCGCCGCCAAGTGTGACACCGAGCACGTCATTGCTCCAATAAAGGCGGAACTGGCGATTGCCGAGCCGCTCCGCGAGAAGGCGGCCCAGCGCCTCGTCGGCGCAAGCAATCGTGAGTGCTGTGGGAAGACCACGTGAAACGTCGGCGGCAAAGCTTGGACCCGAAAGGACAGCGCGCGCGGCACCGGGCAGAACCTCCGCGATCACATCGCTCATTAATTTTCCGGTCGATTGCTCGATGCCCTTGGCGCACAGGACTACGGGTTGACCGTCCCGCATGCCCGACTTCAGACCTTCAGACACAGTGCGCACGTGCTGAGCGGGCGCGACCATCAAGATCGCATCGCTATTCGCTACGTCCGCGAGAGTGCTTGTCGCGCCAATGGCGGGATCGAGGGCAACGCCGGGTAGGAAGGCCGAATTCGAATGCTTGGCATTGATCTCGTCGACCACCTCGGTCTCGCGCGCCCAAAGCAACACGCTCCGGCCGCCGCGACATAGCGTCTGCGCGAGCGCGCTGCCCCAAGCTCCCCCTCCGACGATACCAACGCTATCGATCTTCACACGGCCTCCGAGCGAAACATTCACGTCTCCTTCTTACCACGACCCCGGCTAAGCCTTCACGCCCGCGCCGATGGCGGGAGGTGCGTTGGCATCCAGAGGCCATCGCGGCCGCACCGGCGCATCGAGCCCATCGGATAGTCCAAGTGCGAGCCGCTCCGCGCCGGCCCAGGCGATCATCGCAGCGTTGTCGGTGCATAGATCTAACGGCGGCGCATGAAAGGCATAGCCCCGCTCACCAGAAAGCTCACGCAAGGCTGTGCGCAAGTGTTCGTTGGCAGCAACACCGCCAGCGACAACCAGGTGGCGGGGCGCGTCTTGTCCCAGCCGTTCGACGGCGATGTCCATCGCGCGTGCGCAGCGATCCGTCACCGATGCAACAACCGCCTCCTCGAATGCCGCGGCAATATCGGCGACATCTTCTTCGCTGAGCGGCGCGATGCGCTCGGCCGTCCGGCGTACGGCGGTCTTGAGCCCAGCAAACGAAAAGTGAGGCTCTTCGCGACCGATCATCGGACGCGGCAAATTGAACCGCTCCGCTTTCCCACCGCGCGCGGCCTGCTCGACGGCTGGACCTCCGGGGAACCCAAGCCCCAGCAGCTTTGCGGTCTTATCGAAGGCTTCGCCCAGCGCATCGTCGATGGTGGTTCCGAGCCGCTCGTAACGCCCAACGCCGCGCACAATGATGAGCTGCGTGTGCCCACCAGACACCAATAGCAGCAGATACGGCGGGCAAAGTCCCTCAGTCAGGCCAACGGTCAGCGCATGCGCCTCCAGATGATGAACAGCAATGAAGGGGAGCCGGTGCGCCAGTGCAATGGCCTTGCCGGTGATGAGCCCGACAATCAGACCGCCGATCAAACCGGGGCCCGCCGTTGCAGCCACCGCATCCAGATCGCCAAATCCCACGCCAGCCTCTTGCATTGCCTCAGCTGTGAGAATGTCCAAACACTCAACATGTGCGCGGGCGGCAATTTCCGGGACGACCCCCCCATAGGGACGGTGCTGCTCCCATTGAGTCCGCACGACATTCGATAGGATGCGGCCCCGCCCGTCCGGCTCGCGTACAACGACCGCAGCGGCGGTTTCGTCGCAGCTGGTTTCGAGCCCGAGGACAACCGCCCTTTCGGCGCGTCTTTCGTGATTGTCAGCCATGAATCGCTTAATTGGGCCCGCGTTTGCCTTACCGGCACCGCGAAGGCATTAATGGCGCCGCAGTGTGCCTTGTCGCGTAGCACCCGGAGAGAATGGCTTGCAAGGAGCGAAAATCCGCATTGGAACACGTGGCTCGCCATTGGCGTTGGCTCAGGCGCGGGAAGTGGCCCGGGGTATCTGCGAGGCGCACCAGCGTCCCGAGAGCGACTGCGAGCTGCGCATTATCAAGACAAGCGGCGACACGATTGTCGACCGGCCACTGTCTGAAGCGGGCGGCAAGGGGCTCTTCACCAAGGAGATAGAAGACGCCCTCTCGGCGGGCGAGATAGATCTCGCGGTCCATTCGATGAAGGACGTGCCCACGGTTCTGCCCCCCGGCCTCACGATTGCAGCCCACTTGAAACGAGAAGACCCGCGGGATGCTTTCATCAGTCTGCGCTATCGTTCGCTTCTCGATTTGCCGGCCGGCGCTCTGGTGGGAACCTCGTCTCTCCGCCGCCAAGCCCAAGTCTTGAATCGCCGCCCAGATCTTTGCGTCGTTGGCTTCCGCGGCAACGTCGAGACGCGTCTCAGAAAGCTCGAAGAAGGAATTGCGGACGCGACATTTCTTGCCTGCGCTGGCCTCAATCGCCTTGGTTTATCGCAGCACGTGAAAGAGCCGATGGACACCCAGATCATGCTGCCTGCCGTGGCGCAGGGTGCGATTGGCATTGAGATTCGCGCAGAAGACGCCGAAACGGCTCGGCTCATCGCGCCGCTGAACGACGATGAAACCGCGATTTGCATTGCAGCCGAGCGTGCCTTTCTCGCCAAGCTTGATGGGTCGTGCCGCACGCCGATTGCCGCCCTTGCCGAACTACGGCCTGGAACGCTTGAGTTGCGCGGCGAAATCCTGACACCCGACGGCAAGGAAACGTTTTCAGGCATGTGTTCCGGACCGCCCGAAAGTGCCTTGCAGCTTGGGACTGAATTGGCCGGCGAACTTCTCGACCAGGCTGGACCCGAGTTCTTGAATGCGCTGGCCTGATGCGAGTTCTTGTCACGAGACCCGAAGCTGACGCACTCGAACTCAAGACTGAGATCGAGGCACTCGGGCATGAGGTGACGGTTGCGCCGTTGTTGCAGATCGAATTTCTTGGAATTGATCCGGCTGCATTCGAAGGCGCGCAGGCCATCGCGGTCACAAGCCGCAACGGTTTGCAGGCACTCGCGGCAAGCGGATCTCCGGGACACGCTCTCAAGCTCCCCCTATTTGCTGTCGGACCCGCAACGGCCGCCTGCGCGCAGGCGATGGGATTTGCCAAAGTATTCACCGGCAGTGGCACGGCCAGCGATTTGGTTCCATTGATTGCGTCGCAACTGGAAGCCTCTGACGGACCGATCATCTACCTAGCCGGTGAGGACTTGGCCTTCGATTTGACCGCCCCCCTCAAAGAACGAGGGCTTGAGGCGCGCGAGATTGTGTCCTACCGCGCTCACACGATCAGCTCGTTTGCCCCTGAGACAACCCGGCTGATTGCTGAAGGCCACATCGACGCGGCAATTTTGATGTCCCGGCGGACGGCGGCCGCCTTTTGCCAGGCAGTCAACCGGGCCGGGCTAGAGGAGAGCGCCCGCAAGCTGACTTGCTTGTGCATTTCGCAATCTGTCGCCGAGGAGCTGGGTGGCCTCGACCTCTGCCGGATTGAGGTCGCGTCAAAGCCCAATTCGGCAGAGATATTGACCCTGTTGGCGCATGTGGCAACTGGCTCCCCAAGCGTGTAGTTTGGCGTCAAAACAGCATGCTAGTTCCCGTGGCATCCGGTGCGCCGCTAGGCTTTGGCGCTTCCGCCACCGCGTGAGTTCTGATTCGAGGTCTTTTTGCTCAAATGAACACCAAGAAGGACGATCCTGGTAAGGCAAGCGGGCCGTCAGGCAGCGGCACCAGCGCACGACCGCATGCAACGCTTGACCTCAAGGCGACAGAGGTCGGCGCGAAGCCGGCCAAGGAAGGGGCGGCCCCGACCGCCTCGACTCCCAACGCTCCGCAGTCCGGATCGGCGCCACAAGGCGCAGGCGTGACTCCGGCAAAGGACACGACGGCAAAGAAGCCGGAGCCTGCAGGGGCGCAATCGCCATCATCGGCCGCCAAGCCACACGGAATCGCTTCAGACGCAAAGACGTCCGCAGCGGAAAAACCGCGAGTAGCGACAGCGAGACCGATTGCGACTGTTGCGAGCCTTGCCACGCATCTCGCCGCGGGCATCGCTGGCGGCGTCATCGCGCTACTCGCAATCGATCTTATTGGCCCACAACTGGGACTGACGGGAGCGTCCAACGATACAGAAGCCACAAAGGTTTTGCAGCAGCGCCTCGCCGCTCTCGAAGACAGCGCAACAAAGAGCGACAACGCCTCACGGCAGCTCTCCAGCGCCGAGGCTCGGCTCAGCAAGCTCGACAAGACGGTAAAATTACTTGGCGAGCGACAGGGCAAGCTCTCCGGCGACGTCAAGTCATTAGACGCAGCACTCAAAGCAGAAACTCCGGCGCAGGAAATTCAGTCCCGTGTCGGCAAACTCGAGAGCCAACTCACAACGTTGTCGGCGGCGGCAGAGGGCGGTTCGGGCTCAGGATCGCTACCGCAACTTGCTGCCATCACCGGCAAGATCGCGGAGCTTGAATCGGAGATCGGCGATCAGCTGGGGGCCCTGCGTGAGAAAGTCTGGGTCGACGTGGAATCTCGCCTCGCGGCTGCTGCGGAAGCAAGCGAAGCGGCCAAAACGGACACGCAACAGGTCAATCGTGAACTTGCATCCCTCAAAGCGAACGAAGCGCAGCTGTCGGGACGCGTTGACGTCTTGAAGGCACAAAGCGATCGCGACAGCGCTGAACTGCAAGCCTTGCAGCAACGACTCACCATACTCAAATCTGAGCTCATATCGAGACTAGAAACATACGCGAAACCGACCGCGATCGCCGACGCCGTTGCACCGATCACAACTACGGTGGCCGCGTTGAATGATAAGGTCGACGGCGTCATCAAGAACGAAGAGGATCGGAAAGCCAACGTTGGGCGCATCCTTCTGGCAATCGAGTTGGGCGACTTGAAGCGCGCCGTCGATCGCGGCGAAAGCTATGCTCCTGAATTGGCAGAGACGCGCAAGCTCGCAGGCGACACGATCGATCTTGCACCGTTAGCACCCTTCCAGGATCAAGGTGTCCCAACGTTGGCCCAGCTGAAGGACGACTTCCGCAATACAGCCTTCCGCATCATCAATGCGGCAAGAGCGCCCGCGGACGGCTCCGTCGTTGAGCGTCTGCTTGCTGAGGCACAGTCATTTGTACGCGTGCGCAAGATCAGCCACAGCGCCGACGATACGAGCGTCGAGGCCGTGGTCGGCCGCATGGAGAAGTCCCTTGACGAGGGCCGACTTCAAGAGGTTCTTGATGAAGCAAAGACCTTGCCGCCCACCGCTGCTGATGCCGCTACGGACTTCCTATCCAAGGTGAAAGCGCGAGTCGCCGTTGACCATGCATTGACAGCACTTGATGACCAATTGAAAGCGTCGCTCGGCGCGGCTGGCACGCCATCAAGCGGAAGCACAAAGTAGAGGCCACAAGCATGTTCCGACTCATCGGGTTTCTGCTCGCGGTCACCGTTATCGGTGGGGCCTTTGCTTGGCTCGCCAACCGCCCCGGCGAACTCTTAATCGAATGGCAGGGCTATCACATCGAGACGAGCGTCTTTCGCGCGTTCGTCATCTTGATCACACTGATCGCAGCAGCGCTTTTCGTTTGGTCGATCCTACGCCACGTTTGGCACAGCCCGGCTGTCATCGGGAATCTCATGATGAGACGCCGCCAGAAGCGTGGGTTGGAGGCGCTGTCCGTCGGCATGATCGCGTTGGGCGCAGGCGATCGTGCCACAGCCACGCGCTCCGCCATCCAGGCCCGCAAGTCGCTGCCAAATGAGCCGCTGACGCACTTGCTCCGGGCCCAGGCCGCGCAACTCTCCGGTGACCGTGCAACGGCGCGGCGCATTTTCGAAGCTATGCTCGCTTCTCCCGACACTGAGCAGCTCGGATTGCGAGGTCTTTATCTCGAAGCGGAGCGCGTCGGTGAAACAGAAGCCGCCCGCCACTTTGCCGAGCGTGCGCTCAAGTTGAACTCAAAGTTGGAATGGGCAACGGACGGGCTCTTCCAAGTACAGTGCCGACAATCGGATTGGGCCGGCGCGCTCAAGACGCTCGAGGTTGCGCGCAAGAACGGTCAGGTGGACAAGAAAACCGCCGACCGCCGCCGCGCGGTTCTCCTCACCGCACAAGCGCAAGAGGCCGAAGAGCACAACCCCGAAGCGGCCCTCAACCTCGCATTGGACGCACACGGCCTCGCACCCGGTCTCGTTCCCGCCGCAGCGATCGCCGGGCGGGTGCTGGCCTCGCGCGGGAACACGCCACGCGCCACCAAGATTCTGCAGAAGACATGGGTGCGCTCGCAACATCCCGACCTCGCCACGGCCTACGCCTATGCACGTATCGGCGACAGCCCGCGCGACCGCCTCGATCGCGTGCAACAACTGTCAGCGCTCACACCCAGCTCTCCCGAAGGTCCCATCGCCGTTGCCATAACCGGCATTGAGGCGCGCGAGTACGAGGCTGCGCGTGCAGCCTTGAAACCCCTCCTTCATGATCGCCTGACACAGCGAATCGCGACGTTGATGGCCCGCATCGAAGGCGCCGAACACGGTGACAAAGGCCGTGTGCGCGAATGGCTTGCACGTGCGGTAAATGCACCTCGCGATCCGGCGTGGACTGCAGATGGCGTCGTCGCCGACCGCTGGGCACCCATATCACCGGTAACGGGTACACTCGACGCGTTCGAGTGGCGCGTACCCGTGGAGTCCATGAACAAGAGCCAGGGCGACCTTCTCGCCCGCAAGCTCGAAGAGCTTGTTGCGTTGGGATCACCCGAAGACATCACCCCCCCGGCAAGCGAGGCTCCTGTCGCGACAGCGCCAACCGGGCCCAAGGCAACTGACGCAACAGTCGTTGCGGCGAGCCCCGTGGGGCCTGCCGAACCAGCTGCAGAGGACAAAGGCTCCGTGCCGGCGACGACTGTCGCCAAAAATGAGAAGACTGAGAGCACAGCGCGTGTTGGCGCCGCAGAGACGGCAGCGAAAGTGCCAGTGACAAAAGCTGCCGAGGCGCCCGCCAGCATCGCACCGAAGACGCGGGGAGAAGAGAAAGTCATACGGGAAATCTCGCCCCCACGAGAGGTATCTACTCCGGAAGAAGCCGTGCGCACGCGCGTTTCTGATAAGCCGGGTGCCAAACGAGATCGCGATCCCCGTCAGATAGACCGGCGCGGCGAGCCGCGCGTGATCGTCGCCCCCCACGCGCCTGACGATCCCGGCCCCGACGACGCCGGCGACCAGGACGATATCGCGCCGCCGCTGCGTCCTCAGCGGGCCTGAGGTCTCGCGAAGCCCTTGTTCGCGCTTCAATTCCGCAGTGTCATGGAGTAGGAGGTATTCCCACGCGGGCGCTTCGCATGATCACGGTGTGGAAACTCCCGCGCTGACGCGAAAAATGTCGCTGCGTATGTTACTGGTGCGACGAAGGTCCCGTAGCTCAGCCGGATAGAGCATCTGCCTTCTAAGCAGAGGGTCCCAGGTTCGAGTCCTGGCGGGATCGCCACCTGTATCAATGCCGTATCGACCGAAAATCGGCCGCGCCGCGCGACGTCATCCGCCTACTTTGCCAGACGGTGCGGGCCTTCCTCATTGACTGGCCGCCTAAGTAAAAAATATGTCGTCTTCGCTCAGACTATGGACGTTGTGGAACGTCAACAGGACGTCGAGCCCATCGAGCAGGATTGTCAACGAGCCGCCAAAAAGCGGCGAGTTGCTGATTGCGGAGTCGGCTTCGGTCAATTGATTGTCACCACTTGTGTCGAGATCGTCGAAGGTAAGCCCGAACCCTCGCAATTCCACCAAATCAATGCCCGACTCGAAATCGATAATTATGTCTTGCTGATCGCCAAGGGACTCAAAAACAAAAGTGTCGCTGCCGTTTCCGCCGATGAGGGTATCTGAGTCTTCACCGCCAGCTAAAGTGTCGTCGCCGGCCGCGCCCTTGAGAAGGTCATCGCCTCCGTTGCCGTTGATCGCGTCGTTACCCTGGGCGCCGATCAGGATCTCATCGTCGTCGGTACCTGTCAGGGTGTCATTGCCGTCGGTTCCGATCTGATCGACGATGCCGTTGAAGTCTTGACCGAATATGACATAGGCATCTGTCACGTCGAAAAACTGGAGAAGACCGGGCGCGCCGACAACGACGTCGTCGAACCCATCACCATTCACATCACCAGCGCCGCTAACAGCGTATCCAGCCGAGTCATTGCTCCCGATGCCTTTGATAACGAACCCATTGCTGCCGTCGAGAGAGGAGAGTTCCAAGTCCTCTCGATTCTTCCCCTCGACCCCGTAAACGACGTAAGCTTCGCCAGGTTCGCCGTCTTCGTTGTACGTGCCGATGATGATGTCGCCGATACCATCGCCGTTAACGTCTCCAGCGCCACCCACCGAATACCCGGCTTGGTCTCCTTCATTGATGCCGTTGATCGTAAATCCGGAGCTGCCCGATACGCTGGAAAGCTCTTTGTCGAGAGATAGGAAACTTGTGCCGTAGATGACATAGGTCTTACCCGTCCCGTTGGAGGCTCCTGGCGCGCCGACCAGGATGTCGCTGAAGCCGTCGCCGTTAATATCACCGGCGTAAGAAACCGCCTGTCCGGCTTCGTCCCCGCTACTTTCGCCACTTAACGTGGCGTAGTTGACCTCAGTCCCTAAGTCGAAGCTTCCCGAGTCGCCAATATCGCTTTTGCCAAACACCAAGTAGGCCGCACCCTCCTGACCCACGCCAGGTGCGCCAATGAGAATATCGGCGTAGCCGTCGGCGTCGAAGTCACCGTCCGAACTGACCGACCACCCGACTTGGTCACCCGAACCCTCGCCTGGCACGACAAAACCGTTTGAACCGTCGAGATCGTCGGCATCGATGGTGCTCCCGCTACTGACCCCGAAAAAGACGAAAACACCGCCCTCCTGGAAGCTGTTTCCGGAGGCTGAATACCTATCCATGCCAACGACGAGATCGTCTATGCCGTCTCCATTAACGTCGCCACCAGAACTTAACGAAAAGGCAAACGACTGAAGCACGCCATCCGACGGCGCATTGTAAACTCGATCGTTAGTCGTGTCGCTGACATCCAGGGCCGCGCCAAATCCGCCGACGCCGCCGAAGAACGACGTCGCTACGCCCTCAAGCCCGTTCAGGGCATTTGCCGAACCCGTCACCACATCGTCTATGCCATCGCCGTTAAGATCTCCTCCACCGCTGACTGACCAGCCATTAGCATCTCCGAATGATGTGAGTTGCGAGCCGTCCGAGCCATCGAGACTGTTGAGCGCCACGCTGCCGCTCGATCCTGCATCCGCGCCTCCGAAAACGACAAAGCTCGGGGCGCTACTGCCGAACACGAACATTCCGACGATAACGTCGTCGTACCCATCGTTGTTGACGTCGCCCGCATTGCTGACGGAGTGACCGACATTGACAAAGCTGGTACCGTCGATGACGAAGCCATTGCTACCGTCGAGGTCCGACAGGTTGATCACGCTTGTAGCCGTCTCGGGCGTGACATTGATCTGGAACGTCTGTTCGGCGCTGGTATCATCACCGCCATCGTCGGTGCCGCCGTCATCCATCGCGGTGACCGTAACGGTAGCACTCCCATTGGCATCGTCCGCGAGCGTGTAGGTCAGTT
>CAZUKP010000008.1:0-68839 GCA_964620915.1 uncultured Hyphomicrobium sp.
CTTGCGAACACCAGATTTTGAGTCTGGCGCGTCTACCGGTTCCGCCACTGGGGCTGAGCGCTACGAGGCGCGCATAATAGCGAGGGTTGTTGCCCCGTCAACGCGCCTTGATAGCGCTTGCGGGTAAGTGGACCGTCAGAGCACGCTCCAGTCTGAATTTCAGCGAAAGGTTTACGAAAAGCTACGAAGTTTGTGGCTTCTTGTGAATCTCATGGGGTCTGACCCCGCAAAGAGACAACAAAAAAGGAACGGCGCGCCATGGACCAAGAGCCGTCCTCTCAAAAGGGTGAGCCCACCCCTGAACTGGAATTCGTCCATAAAGTCCTGATTGTGGTCGGGATCGTGGGCTTCGCAGCGCTCCTTTATTTGCTCGGCGAGGTCTTTCTCCTCATCTTCACGTCCATCTTGTTTGCTGTAGTTTTGCAGGCGCTTGCCCGGCCTATTGCGCGGCTCACGCATATCGGACGGCGCTTGTCGCTCCTCGTCGCCATTGTCGGCATCGTCGCCCTCGTAGGCGGTACCTTCTACCTCTTCGGCGCGCAGATTTCGACGCAGCTCGCCGTGCTGGTCGAGGAGCTTCCTGACGCGGCGGAAAGCCTTTCCAAGAGTCTGCCCTTCTTTTCGGTGAGTTCAGTCATAAAGGACTCGTCGATCAGCAATCTGGTGACGAGCGCGTTCGCGTGGGGCTCGACCGTATTCGGTGTGGTCGGGGCATTCGTCGTCGTTCTTGTTGCCGGCATCTACATCGCTGTTGATCCGCACGTCTATCGCTCCGGTTTCTTGATGCTGTTTCCGTCCTCCACACAGGGGCTTGTCAAGGATACGCTCGATGACGCCGGCCTATCTTTGCACCATTGGCTGGCGGGCCAGCTCATCGCGATGATTCTTGTTGGCACAATGATCGGAGTTGGGCTCGCAATCATTGGCGTTCCCTCCTCGCTCGCACTTGGCCTTATCGCCGGAATGGCGGAGTTCATTCCAATCGCGGGGCCGATCCTTGGCGCCATCCCCGCGTTGCTATTGGCTTCGACTGTCAGCTGGCAGCTTGTCTTGTGGACGCTCGGCGTCTTCATCGTGGTGCAACAGGTCGAGGGCAACATCATCATGCCAGTCATTTCAAAGCGCACAGTCGAGTTGCCGCCTGCGGTTGGGCTTTTCGCGCTTGTTGCGCTTGGCGTGATCTTCGGGCCGTTGGGTCTGCTACTCGGCTATCCGCTGGCTGTCGTCATTAGCGTGGTCGTTCGGCGCCTTTACATCCACGGTGCGCTGGGCGAGCCTCTGGGGGACGAATGACCCGTCTTCGTCCGTCAACGAGCAGGCCTAATGCGCGGCTATTCCCAAGAGTATGTGATACGCCCGGTGTGATGCCGGCTTTCGATAATCCGCACGTGATCGCCGACATGCGGGTTGGCCGATTTCAATGCCGTGACGTTGACATGCCGGCCGTTGCTTAAGGCGACATAGACGGACAGGCTATTTCCAACCCTACCGGAATTGGAAACACTCGACGGCCCAACCGAGAGGACCGTGCCCGGCAAGTGGGTGATCTCGGCTCTTCGGTCGTAGTCCATAAAGACGCCAAGGAGAGCGACGACCGCGAGGACGCCAAGGGGAATAATGGCCTTTTCTGCCCTTTGGCGCCACAACACGCGCTGCAGTTTGCGCCTGGATTCCTCGCGCATCGCTTAGTGTTCTCCAACCGTCTTTGAGCGTCTCAAGCCGCTTTGGCTTGGCCTGCGACCAGCTTGACGATGTCGCTCATGATGTCGTTGAGCTGGAAGTCCTTCGGCGTGTAGACCGCCGCGACACCCATGGCCTTCAGCGTCTTGGCATCCTCCGGTGGAATAATGCCTCCCACAACGACGGGCACGTCATCCAGCCCTTCCGCGCGCATGCGCTCCACGACCTCACGCACGAGAGGAACGTGGCTGCCCGACAGGATGGACAGCCCGACAACATGCACGGCCTCATCGAGGGCTGCACGCGCGATCTGCGAGGGCGTCAGGCGGATGCCCTCGTAAACAACTTCCATACCGCAATCGCGCGCACGCACGGCAATCTGTTCGGCACCATTGGAATGACCGTCGAGTCCCGGCTTGCCGACGAGGAACTTCAAGCGCCGGCCAAGCTTGCCGGAGACCGCCACGACCGCCTGGCGCACGTCGTCGAGATCGCCGCCGGTTCCCTGCAGAGCTGCCTGCGATACACCTGTTGGTGCCCGGTATTCGCCAAAGATTTTGCGTAGGACGCCACCCCACTCACCGGTCGTGACGCCGGCTTTCGCGCAGGCGATCGAGGGCTCCATGATGTTGGTCCCCTCTTTGGCTGCGCGTTCCAGATCCGCAAGCGCCGTTTTGACGGCCGCGTCGTCGCGCTCGGCGCGCCAGGCTTTGAGGCGCTCGACCTGCTCAGCCTCAAAGGCCGGGTCGACCGTCTGAATCGATCCCTCGCCGGTCGACAATGGAGAAGGTTCGGTTTCCGTCCACTTGTTGACGCCGACGACGACTTGCTCGCCTGTCTCGATGTGGCGCAATCGCTCCGTGTTGCTCTCCACAAGGCGCCGCTTCATGTAGTCGATCGCCTCGACAGCGCCGCCCATGTCATCGATTGTCTTAAGCTCGGCCCGCGCTTCTTCCTTCAATTGCGCCACCTTGGCCGCAATCTCGGTCGAGCCGTCGAAAATGTCGGCGTACTCCAGAAGGTCGGTCTCATAGGCGAGGATCTGCTGCATGCGCAAAGACCATTGCTGGTCCCACGGGCGCGGCAGACCTAAGGCCTCGTTCCAGGCTGGGAGCTGCACGGCGCGCGCGCGTGCGCCCTTTGACAGGGTAACGGCTAACATCTCAAGAAGGATGCGATAGACGTTGTTTTCCGCCTGCTGCTCGGTGAGGCCGAGAGAGTTGACCTGAACGCCGTAGCGGAATCGGCGGTATTTCGGATCGGTCACGCCGTAGCGCTCTTTGGTGATTTCACTCCATAGCTCGACGAAGGCGCGCATCTTGCAGATCTCAGTCACGAAGCGCAGGCCGGCATTGACGAAGAACGAGACGCGCCCGACGACGTTGCCGAACTCTTCAGGTTCCACTTCACCCGAGGCCTTGACCCTGTCGAGGACCGCTTGAGCTGTGGCGAGGGCATAGGCGAGTTCTTGCACCGGTGTCGCACCCGCTTCTTGCAGATGATAGGAGCACACGTTCGTCGGATTCCACTTCGGCACCTCACGCGTGGAAAAGACGATCGTGTCCTTGATGAGCCGTAAGGAGGGATCGGGCGGGAACACGTAGGTGCCACGCGAGAGGTACTCCTTGATGATGTCGTTCTGGATGGTGCCGGTGAGCTTTCTGCGGTCAGTGCCTTGCTCATCAGCCACGGCCACGTACAGCGATAACAGCCAGGCCGCCGTTGCGTTGATCGTCATGGACGTATTCATCTGATCGAGCGGAATGCCGTCGAGCAGGGCGTGCATGTCGCCGAGATGAGAGACCGGCACGCCGACCTTGCCGACTTCGCCTTTGGCGAGTTCGTTGTCGCTGTCGTAGCCAGTCTGTGTCGGCAGGTCGAAAGCGATGGACAGGCCCGTCTGTCCCTTCGCAAGGTTCTTGCGGTAGAGCTCGTTGGACTTGGTGGCCGTGGAATGACCGGCGTAGGTCCTGAAAATCCAGGGCCTGTCCGGTCTGCGCTCTTCGCTTGCTTGTGCGGGTGACGCCGCCGTGCCCCCACTCTTGTCCTCGGCCATGCTCCATCCTCAAGTGCCATAAACTAAACGCGGACACCTAAATTACCCTGCTGAAGCTGCAATGCAAAACCGCCGTTGCTGGCGTGCGCGGGTTGATGCCGCCTGGTAAAGCCGGCGCGGCGGGCGCGATCTACGCGACTGGCAAGCCCGGACTGAGGACTCGGTGGCCAGGCCAAAAAGAAGGTGGACGGCACCGGCGTGGCAGCCAGATCCAGGCTGGCCGCGGCCGTATGCCACTTACCGCACCGCCTAATACGGTCGCCAGTGCCACCATTTTAGGCATGCGCAAGGGGATAGCCCCCAGCCGGGTTGATTAATCCAAAGTCGGCGTTTCTCAGCATTTAGGTTGCTCAAATCCCCTGGATTGGGCTTGCAGCCGGTCCACTCCCGCCCTTTAACGGTGAACACTGTCAAGGTTGCGTTGCGGCGTCGCGGGATAGGTGGCAGCCTCTTCATTGCACCGCAAAAACGTGCTTGAAACGTGGGTGGATCGTTGCGTGATTTCCGCGGCAATGCAAAAAACGGCCCACACGGGGGTGGGACCACAACAAGGGAGCCAGGAATGTCGAGCCAAAGCGCCGCTACAACAACTGAAGCCGGGATAGGTGCGCCGGCCCTTGTTGCTGCGAAAAAGGATCTCTACGAGGTCGGTGAGATCCCACCGCTCGGCCATGTTCCCAAGAACATGTACGCTTGGGCCATCCGCAAGGAGCGTCACGGCGAGCCCGACACAGCGATGCAGATCGAGGTGCTGCCGACGTGGGAACTCGACAGCCACGACGTGCTCGTTCTCGTCATGGCAGCCGGCGTGAATTACAACGGCGTATGGGCCTCACTCGGTAAGCCGATCTCGCCGCTCGATGGCCACAAGAACCCCTATCACATCGCCGGGTCCGATGCCTCCGGCATCGTCTGGGCTGTCGGCTCCAAAGTGAAACGTTGGAAAGTCGGCGATGAGGTCGTCATTCACTGTAACCAGGATGACGGCGACGACGAGGAGTGCAACGGCGGCGATCCGATGTTCTCGACCTCGCAACGCATCTGGGGTTACGAGACTCCGGATGGCTCGTTCGCACAGTTCTGCCGCGTGCAGGATCGCCAGCTGCTGGAGCGTCCGCGCCACCTCACCTGGGAAGAGAGCGCCTGCTATACTCTGACGCTCGCCACTGCCTATCGCATGCTGTTCGGGCATCGCCCGAACGTGCTGCGTCCCGGTCACAACGTGCTCGTGTGGGGCGCCTCCGGCGGTCTTGGCTCGTTTGCCGTTCAGCTCTGCGCGACCTCAGGCGCTAATGCCATCGGCGTCGTCTCCGACGACGACAAGCGCGACTTCGTGATGCAGCTGGGCGCCCGCGGCGTCATTAACCGCAAGGACTTCGATTGTTGGGGTGAGCTGCCTACGGTCGGCACGCCGGAGTACGATACGTGGTTCAAGAATGCGCGCAAGTTCGGTGCAGCGATTTGGGAGCTCACAGGCAAGGGCAATAACGTCGACAGCGTATTCGAGCACCCCGGCCAGTCGACGTTTCCTGTCTCGGTGTTTGTGGTGAAGCGCGGCGGTATGGTCGTCATTTGTGCCGGCACGACGGGCTACAATCTCACTATGGACGCCCGATATCTCTGGATGCACCAGAAGCGCGTTCAAGGCTCCCACTTTGCCAACCTGATGCAAGCCTCTCAGGCCAATAAGCTTGTCGTTGAACGGCGGATCGACCCATGCATGTCGGAGGTCTTCCCTTGGGAGCAGATTCCCAAGGCCCACATGCGCATGTACCAGAACGAGCACAAGCCGGGAAATATGGCTGTGCTGGTCTCGGCGCCGACGACGGGGTTGCGCACGATTGAGGATGTGATCGAAGCTAGCGAACAGATGCGCTCGGCCTGATCTAAACCGACGTCGCCTGCGGATTTTGCCGATCCGAGGATAATCTCCAAGGCGCGCAAGAACGCTCCGGAAGCGTTCTCATGCGCGTGCTTGCGATTTGGTTGCGGCGTCGTAGTCCAAACGGTGGACCCCCAGCTTCTTCAACTCGAAAATTCCGCGATTGAGCTCAGCGCCCAGGATAATAATCACCGCGGAGAGCTGGAAGAAGATCAGCGCCACCATCAGCTGCGAGAGCCCGGCATAAAAGCGAGTGTAGTCGCTGAAGTTGAGATAATAGGAATATAAACTCGCCATGGTAATCCACAGCACCATGGAGATCAGAACGCCGGGCCAGACGTCTTTGACCCTACGGCGGCCGGCGGCCAGCCAAAGATGGAAGGCAAACAGCTGTGCCGACATGACAGCGGCAGCAAACAGATATCGCAGACCGGCGCCGAACCAAGTGTGGTCGACGAATGACATGAAATAGGAGAACGAGTTGTTGATTGTTGGGTCGACGCGCGCTGCAAACACGGGTGCGACGAGGATGAACCAAGTGAGAAAGAGCATGGACGCCGCGCTGATCAAGACAAAGAACATGCTGCGCAGAAGGCAAACTAAGTAGGGCCGCTTTTCGACCACCCGGTAGGCCCCGTTAAGCGCGGCTCTCAAGGTCTCGATGGCGCTTGTTGCGAAGAACAACGACAGCCCGGCGCTTGCCGTCAAAAGGTCGATGCGCGTGCCGCCCATGATGGAGTCGACCTGCGGTGCGATCCCTTGCACAACCTTTTCGGGCAAAATTTGAAAAAGATGTGCCACCGCTTGGGCCGCGAGCTCACGCCCGCCGAAGATGCCTGCGAGCGCCCCCAGAAAAATGCAGAATGGAAAAAGTGAGACAACGAACGAGAACGCGACGGCTCCGGCCATTGCAAATCCGCTGTGCTCGTAGAGGCGGTAGATAGCTTCGAGCAACGTGCGGTAGCGCTGCATACTGTAATCTCCTAGCGTCTTTCTGGCCGCAAGCTAGCCTTGTGCATAAGGCAGGTCTATGTCGCCATCGCCGCGCCTTTGGCAAGGCGCCAAAGAGTCTTAATGGCTCGTATGCTGCATCGCGCACGCAGGCGGCGTGGACTGTTGGCGCAACCTTGCCTACACTGTGTTTGATTGAACTGAACAATCCGGTGACTCGGGTGGCTAAGGAGAGAAGGCGGCGAGGAAGCACTCGGGCGGGACGGGCGCGTCGCGGAAGGCCAGCTCCCCCCCCAGCTTCGGCGCGTGCTACGCCCAGACCTAGCCGCTTATCCGAAAGGCTGAGCGGGATCGGCGATACCGGTTCAGTCGAAAGCGACACAAGTCTGCCGAAGCGCTCCGACGCTCCGCCGCTTCCCCCTCCAATACCCCAAGAGATGTCATTGCAGGGCGACTGGGCCGCGGAAGGTGCTGATGGCGCGTTCGGAGACGCCGAAGAATTTGGGCTACGCATGATTGCCGCACTTGAGGCAATGCCAAGCCTTGAGCCGGACTGTGAAGAAATTTTGGTGTCTGAAGCTTCTGTTATGATTGTTGAGACGGGCGATCCTGCATCGGGCGGCCAAAATCCGGGAGGTGGGGCGATAAATCCGCTAGCTTCCCTGAGCGTGCGCCTCCGAAACGTCGACGAAACCGCCAAAGCCGATGGGTCAAAGCGGGACGTCGTTCAAAGTCACGGCGAGGAGGTCGAGGTCGAGATCGTCCTGCCGGACCATGAGGACGCCAACTAATCCGTCATCCGACAAGCCTCGTAACAAACGTTGCCAATGCCGCAATCTAGGGTAAATGACGGCGGCGACGAACGCGCGCACCTGTGCAAGGGCGATTGCCTTGGCGCGCTTCTCGACTATCCTGCGCCGAAATTGATGCGTTGGTGCGGCGCTCGCCGGCCAGCGAGCCCATCCAAAAAAGGAGACCACGATGTCGACCGCGGCGCTCACGGCTGAGCAAAACTTTGTTGCAGCCGATCCTAAGGCTCTTCTTCAGCAGGCCGAAGACGCCGTCGCGGCGGCAGACAAGGTCCTGCAGACTGCCAAATTAAGCGTGCGCGCCAAAGTCGAGGAGGCTGGCGGCGTCGACGCCGCTCAACACGCCGCTCACGGCCTAGCCTGGCTGGCAACGACTGTGGAAGGCTTGCGCCAGATGCACGTGTGGGCGCGCCGGCTGTCGGAAGAGGACCGCTTTGGCGAATTTGAGCAGCTTTTGCTCGTCGCAGGTTTTGCAGAGTATCTGGCTCAGATTGCTGGCGGCATTCCTATGAGCCAGTTGGAGATGATCCGCCCCGAGGCGCTCGGCGTCGACAAGGCCACTGTCCGGGCTTTCGAGGACGAAGTCGCTGATCTCGTTGCGGCGGGCAACACCCAAGCGATCAAGTCGCGGCTTGCCGAACTCATCGCCGCCCAGCCTGGTGCCACGACCTTCGGCGATACGGGTCTCGACGAACTGCATCGCGAGATGCAAGAGCAGATGCGCAAGTTCTGCGATGCAGAGGTTACCCCGCACGCACACGAATGGCACCTTGCGAACGCCTACATTCCGATTGAAGTGATCAACCAGCTCGCCGAGCTTGGTGTCTTTGGCTTGTCGCTGCCTGAGGAATTTGGCGGGCTCGGTCTCGGCAAGGAGGCGATGTGCGTTGTCTCCGAAGAGCTTTCCCGCGGCTACATCGGTGTTGGATCGCTCGGTACGCGTTCGGAAATTGCGGGCGAGCTCATCCACAATAACGGCACCGACGAGCAGAAGCAGACGCTTCTGCCGAAGATTGCGAGCGGCGAAATCCTCCCCACGGCGGTCTTCACCGAGCCCAACACCGGCTCGGATCTCGCCTCGTTGAAAACCCGCGCTGTGAAGGACGGCGACAGTTACGTTGTCACGGGCCAAAAGACCTGGATCACGCATCCCGTGCGCGCCGACCTCATGACGCTGCTCGTGCGTACGAACCCGGACGAGAAAGGCTATCGCGGTCTTTCCATGCTACTTGCCGAAAAGCCGCGCGGCACCGATGAGAATCCTTTCCCAGCCGAGGGGATGTCGGGCGGAGAGATCGAGGTGCTGGGTTATCGCGGCATGAAGGAGTACGACATCTCCTTCGATGGCTTCAAAGTTCCTGAATCACAGCTCCTAGGCGGCGCCGAAGGTCAGGGCTTTAAGCAGCTCATGAACACGTTTGAGGGCGCGCGCATTCAGACAGCTGCGCGCGCAGTCGGTGTTGCCCAATCGGCGATGGACTTAGGGCTCAAGTACGCGCTGGAGCGCAACCAGTTCGGCAAGCCGATCTATTCGTTCCCGCGTGTTGCCAACAAAGTTGTCATGATGGCCGTGGAGACGATGATCGCCCGCCAGCTCACCTACTTCGCCGCACGCGAGAAAGATGAAGGACGCCGCTGCGACCTTGAGGCCGGCATGGCCAAGCTCTTGGGCGCACGCGTTGCGTGGGCCAACGCGGACAACGCACTGCAGATCCACGGGGGCAACGGCTTCGCGTTGGAATATCCCATCAGCCGCGTGCTGTGCGACTCGCGCATCCTCAACATCTTTGAAGGTGCAGCCGAGATCCAAGCGCAGGTCATCGCGCGGCGTTTGCTCGAGGGAGCGAACTAGGGATCGAATATGTCCCCGCGTGCGATTCTCATCACAGGTTGCTCATCGGGCATTGGGCTTGACGCTGCACGCACGCTTAAGGCGCGCAGCTGGCGAGTCCTTGCCACTGCACGAAAACAAGAGGACCTTGCGCGACTCGAGTCGGACGAAGGACTCGAAACGCTTGAATTGGAACTCAGTAATCCATCTTCGGTAGCTGCTTGCGCCGAGGAGGTTCTGCGGCGTACGGATGGCAAGCTTTACGCGCTCTACAACAATGCGGCCTTCGCACAGGTTGCCGCCGTCGAGGACCTCACGGCCGATCTCCTTCGCCATCAGCTTGAGGTCAATCTGATCGGTACGCACGAGCTGACCCGCCTCATCATTCCAGCGATGCGCCGAAACAACGAGGGCCGTATCGTGCAGTGCTCTTCGATTCTAGGTTTCGTTGTGGGGCCCGGGCGGGCGGCCTACTGTGCATCCAAGTACGCTCTAGAGGCGCTGTCGGACGCGTTGCGGCTGGAGCTTGCAGGCACAAACATCCACGTTTCAATCATTGAGCCGGGGCCGATACGCACTCGTTTTGTCGAGTCCGCGCTGGCGAATTTCAAAGAGACAATCGACATCGATGGTTCCGTGCACCGCGACAACTACCTGGCCCGTCTTGCCAAGATGGAGGCGGGCGGACAGCAGCGTTTCAAGCTCGAGCCGGATGCTGTCACCAAGAGGCTGGTGCATGCGCTTGAGAGCTCGCGTCCGAAAGCGCGCTACTACGTCACGACACCGACATACATCGCTGCCGTTCTAAAGCGGGTACTACCGACACGATTGCTCGACCGCTTTGTACGAAACATGTAGGCGTGGTCGCTGCGTGTGCTTTGGTGCTTGCAGCTAAAGGCTCTCGTTCATGCGCCGCAGCCTGTCTGCCAGCCGGCGCATCACGTGCAGCGCAAAGGCGGGCTGCTGCTGCACCATCGTCAGAAAGGTGTCCTCACTGATCTCGAGGACATCAGTTGGTTCGCGCGCGATGGCGGTCGCGCTGCGTGGGGAACCGTCGATCAGGGCCATCTCGCCGAACAGGCCGTTCGGCCCGACGTTCTCCAGCACGGCGCCACCCGACATGATCTGGACCTTGCCCGAGCGCACTACGTACATGCAGGCTCCGTCGTCATCTTTGACGAAAAGCCGTTCGCCCTCGTCCAGGCGCCGCAGAGGAAATCCGTCGCCTTCCAATTTCTCGAAATCGAAACTCACGTCGCTCATGCGTGGCACCGCGCTTTGAGGGTGTCCTTCCAGGCACTTCAATCTGTAAACTCTAGGCCCACGCGGCGGGCCGGGCAACAGGTCGACGCCGCTCAGTCGTCTCGAGTAGTTGAACCAATGCGTTGCGGTTGTGTTACGCCTTTGATCCTCAGAACGGCGTTGTTCCCCAAAACGGCAAGACAAGAGAGCTAAATTGCCTATATTCGCGGCCAGTAGGAGAGTTGGAGGCGTAACATGGCCACAGCAGGTGAGGCGTCACCCAGTAGTTGGGGCCGCGTAGTCGACTACGTATTCGGGCGTAACACCCTCATCGGGCTCGCCTCGTTAATGCTGCTCTGTATCTCGGGCTTTGCCACTTGGCACGGGATGCGCGACTTCATCGTCGGGGTGTCCTCGTCTCCGGAGACCCAGGAACAAACACTCCCCGGTGGCCTCGAATTTTCCAACGATCTTCTCGTCATTGTTGTCGTTATCGCCCTCACGTTCCTGATGTGGCTGGCGCTGCGCGAAACATTCGGCGCGAAGCGCCGTTTCACAGAGCGCATGATCACTCTGCCCCTCTATTTGTTCCTAGCCGTTTGGTCGATCGGTTTCGGCTATGGGTTCTGGTGGAGCCTCATCGCCGGGGAGGAGGCCACGCGCACGAGCATGTCGAACCTGCAGGAAGATGCGCGCGATGCCGCCACAAAGATCGCCGCGCGTCTTGATGCCGTGCAAGTCCAGCTCGACAGTGTGGTCACTTGGTCTGAAAGTCAGATGTCGCGCGAGGAAACGAGCGGTGGTAGCTGCGGCACGTCTTCCGGGGCTGGCCGCGGCCCGCTCTACAATGCGCGTCGCAGCGTGCGTGATTCCGTGGCCTCATTGCGCGATAGCATCAAGAATGCGTGGGTCGCACCTGTACAGGCGGACGTCAACGACCTTCAGGCAAGTGCGGCTGGCATGACCGGCGGCACGGTCGCGCAGCGCCAGCAGCAGTTCGATGCGATGGCTATTTCCATTCGCGGAAAAGCCGTCAGTATCGCGGCACGCAGCAACGAGCTTGGCAAATCGACGGCGGCGGAAATGCGCGCGCTCGCCAAGTCCATCTCGATCCCGCCGGGGCAACCTGGCTTCTCATGTTACGACCCCACACTCGCCCAACGGCTCAACCAAGCTGCTGATCAGGCGGATCAACCCGTTGTGCTCAATTTGCGAAAGGCCACGTTCAATGAGGGTCCCGCAGGCGTTGCCAACGCTATTAAGCGGCTTTGGAGCAATATTGGCTCCTATCTGTCGAGCCTCTTCGCCTATATCGCCTCCGGCGGCAAGGACACGGGTAGCCCAACGTCCGAGGGTGATCCGATATCCGGCCGCGATTTGATCGCGCTGCTTGCCACCATCGGCATCGATCTCGGGCTGCTGGCGTTAACGGCTCTCAATCCGCCGTCGACCGCGCCCATGCGGCGCGACGCACTTGCGCGCAGCCAGGCACAAATTCCGCATCTGAGCGGGACTGTTATCCGGCAGATCTCCGGCGCGATCGAAACCGCTATCGCGCGTGCACCCGGCGCCGATCTCGAGTGGGTCCGAAAACATTTCATCAACCACGCGGGGGTCTCGTATTTCGTTATTCCGAACCTTTTCAGCGTGGCCAAGGACAATAAGTCGGAGGAACTGCGCGCGCTTGCAATGAACCAGCTCGGCGGTGTGCTCAGCGAGCTTGATTTGACGCGCACATTGAGCGAGCACGAACTGCGCCGGGCGCGCCAAGACGAAGAGCGGGAAAGCCGCAGCACCTCTGGTCCTGATGACCACGTCCAGAACCACGGCATCTTCTCCAAAGGAAAGCGCGCGCTTGCGATCGCGGGATGGAGCGATGGGGCCCAAAAGGACATTGAAGTTTTCCGCCTGGTGCAGACCGAGGGGCTGACACCACTCCTGACGGTCCTCAATGAGGCGGTGCTGAGCCGATCGAATGAGGAAGAAGGTGCGACTGATACATCGGAGAAGCTCACGCACGAGCAGACCAAGCAGGCTTACATCGAAAATTTGAGCAAGGGTGTCGGCATCGATGAGAGTGCGCGACCGGTCATTGAAAAAATTATCGAAGGGGAAGTTGGGCTTGACGGGGCCTTGGTCACGTTCTTTACGGCCGAACCCACGATTGAACAGCACGTTGTGAAAGAAATGGATAGAATTTCTAATGAGATTTCCATCCAAGACGATGCGATCATGAAAAAATGGTTGGCCGATCATAAAACGTACCTTCGCTCCGAGCTCGCCGCCTCCGGCATCCAGCGTGCCATCCGGATTTACTACAAGCTCCAGATCATCCGCGATGATCTTGCCCGCAACGCGAGCGCATCAAACATTCAAGAAAAGATCGACGGATTTCTCAATCCCGACGGGTCTGTGACGGCCGATGAGGTCGCAGCCGCTTTGCGGTCCGCCAGTGCATTGGGCAGTACGGCCTAGAGTGAGGTGGGCGCGTCTTTCCCGCCACTCATGCGCGATGATAGGGGTGGCCCGAGAGGATCGTGGCAGCACGGTAGAGTTGTTCGGCGAATAGGATACGGGCAAGTCCGTGCGGCAGGGTCATCGGCCCCAGCGAAAGCTTGAGCTTTGCTGCGCTCAGCGCCGCATCCCCATGCCCGTCCGGACCGCCGATCAAAAACCCAAGCGCCTTTGTTCCAGCATCGCGTTCTTCAGCGATCCAACGCGCGAATGCGTCACTCGACATGGAGCGGCCGTGCGCATCGAGCGCGACGCTCACGTCGGCAGCTCGTGCGGCCTTCAGCAAACGTGCAGCTTCGTCGGATTGTCTCATTTGCGGAGTGTCGACGCGAGCCTCGCCGATTTCGGCAAGCTTCAAAGGACCAAGGCCAAGGGCGCGTCCGGCCGCATCAAAGCGTGAGGCATATCTGTCGAAGAGTTCGCGCTCGGCGCCGTCTTTAAGACGGCCAACGGCCGCAAGGATGAGGCGCATAACAAGCTCCTCCCGCGCAGCCCGCGAGGTGGCGAAAAGACCCGCTGCGCTCTAGCAAAAGTGCTAGTGCGCGATTTGCTCGGCTGGCCGATCAGCGAGCCACATCTTTTCGAGGTTGTAGAACTCACGCACCTCGGGACGGAAGATGTGAACGATGATATCGCCCGTATCCAGCAGCACCCAATCGCACGCCTCGAGACCCTCGACGCGTACGTTGCCCGCTCCCGTTTCTTTGAGCTTGCGCTGGAGTTGCTGGGCGATCGCTCCGACGTGCCGGTCCGACCGACCGCTTGCGATCAACATGAAATCACCGATGGAAGACTTTCCTGCCAAGTTGATCGTGACCAGCTCTTCGGCCTTAGCGTCATCGAGCCAGTGAATGATATTCTTGAGCAGTGCTGCCGGCTTGTGCCTTTTCGACAAAAGCTCGGCGGGAGGCTTACCCTGCAGGGTACCCTCAAGTGCGGATCGCATCGTGTGCTTGATGTCCTTTCGTCATTCACCCCGATAGGGCTGGCGCACTCGTAACGGCCGTCCCCAAGCCCTCCTGGCGCATTTTCGACAGGTGCTCATCTTTGGCCCTGCCGAGGCAGAACATAAGGTGTGTCGCCCCATGACTTCAATAGATTTTGTGCGCGGCTTGGTGACAGCAGCGCCCTGGTGGCGGAAAATAATCAAATAACTTTAATAGGTTAGTCCGTCTTACCTGTCGCCCGGAGCGCTGTCGAGGATTGCTCTGACAGCCTGGTGCTGAGTAGGGTCCAGGCGGGCGGCGTGCGGCCTGGCAGGGCGGCGGCGTCGGCTTCGGGTATGCGCCAGCGCTCCAGCCATTGGCCAGATGGCGAGGCCAGTGCTTTCAGCCGCCAGCCCGGCCTGTCGACGACCGCAATTGGCACCAGGCGTGCGATATCGCGCCAATGCTGCCAACGATCAAAAGTCGCGAGGTTGTCCGCACCCATCACCCAAACAAACCGCACCCGGGACAAGCGCTGTCGCAGAAAGGCGATGGTCAGGAACGTGTACGGGCTGCCGAGTTCGGCTTCGAAGCCCGTGATCTTCATAGCGGGGCTACCGGCAAAGGTCCGGCAAGCCGCCATGCGCTCGCCAAGTGTTGGCAGGCCCTCGCCTGATTTTAACGGGTTCCCGGGGGTCACGATCCACCAGAGCTGATCGAGCTGCAGCCGTCGCAGAGCCGTCGTGGCGCAGACTGCGTGACCTTCGTGCGGGGGGTTGAAGGTCCCACCCATCAATCCGATGCGCTGGCCCGCACAGACGAGCGGCATGTGCGCCTTGAGCGAGCCGAAGGTGGGGTGTGTCGTTCCGCGCATCAGATATTGGCGTCTCGGATCAAATCTTGGGACAGCAGCGTGCCGGCCGAGGCTTAGTAAACCGCTAGGGTAGCCGCTTAAAGCACTGAAATCCTTAAGTCTGCAATCTCCGCGGTAACGGTCCGGTCACGATTGGTCTGGCAATGCTGTCTGCCACTAGTCATGCATTGGCGGAGGCTTCGAATGCGGTGGCCGCAACCCGTTGCCGGAACGGGTGCCCTTTTCGGCTCATTGGCCGGTGGCCAAGTTGAAGTAAGCCCGCGCAGTCCGATGCAGATTGCCGGCGGCAATACGCTGCTGCTGAGTCTCATCGCTTTCGCGCTCATTACTATGTCAACGCTTGCTGTACGCGCAGAGTCTGCCGACGAGGCGCAGGCGGCGATCCGAGCCGCACTTGTCGATTGGACGCGAGACTTCAACTCCGGCAAAGCCGACAAGGTCTGCGATCTCTTCGCCACTGACCTGCGCTACGACTTTCGCGGTTACCCCGAGCGCGGCTATCGCGATATCTGCGATCGTTTGCGGCGCTCGCTTGGCGACGAGAGCAAGTCGTACCGCTATTCACTCGACATTCGCGAGATCCTTATCAGTGGTGATCACGCCGTCGTTCGTCTGGTGTGGACGCTCACGGTGGCGCTGGGTGATAGCCAGGAAGTGACCTCGGTGGAGCCCGGGATGGACGTTTTCCGGCGTGAGCCCGACGGCGCGTGGAAGATCGTTCGCTACATGGCATACGAGGCGCCCGGCCCGGACGTCGAGTGAGCGCACCGCTGATGAATGATCGGTAGAGCTGCACTCCGACGAAAGGATCGAGAAGCGCCTGACGATCAAGTTCAACTATGTCTGTACGATATGCTGCGGACAGCGCCCGTCGCTCAGTAAGTGCCCTTGCGGCTGAGGAACGGCTTTTGTGCTGCGTTATTGATGCTGAGCCAGCACGCCGTCAGCGAATCGACGATGGCTGCAAACCATGGCACGACGAACCACCATCCAAGCGTGCTGTTTCCTAAGAACCAGCCGGCGAGACCTGTAAACAAGATAGCGGTCAGCGTGCTAATCACGGCATCCCACTGTAGTGCGGCAACGATGGTATCGCGACTTGTCACGGAGAAGAACTCGCCAACTAGCCACACGGCTGCGAGCAGGACCATGGCCAGGAGCCAGCCGTAGACTTCTTGGGGTATAGGCCATGTGAGAACGCTCGTTCTCATCACCAAGAGTGGTTCGTAGAAGGTGCCGCCAAAGTACGCTGCTCCAGCAAGGAAATATGGAAAAAGCCAGAGGCCCAGGATTGCTGTTCTTCGGCTCCCGCTCATAGACTGCGGGACTGGATCCGTCGGTTGTAACTGGCTCATGAACGCTCTCCAAACGACAGACGCAGCAAGGCCCAAGTGTCATCGCGCCAAGTGGCAGTCACGGGCCGTCAAAGTCTTCTAAGAACAAGGTCTAGCTCAGATCGATCGTGCTTCGAAAAACCTTACGACGAGGTGCACACAGGACGATAGCGGGCCGATGCTCCCCCTCAGGACGCGGCAGCAATGTTAATGAAGTGATCCCCCGTTGACCAGCTTTACTGGCTGGAATGGTGAGCGTGGGATTGGCTGCTACTCCGATCGCTGAAGCTTAGCGCGCCGGACGCTCTTGCAACCGAAAGTCAGGGTGTGAAGTTTTACCTGGGCTTTGCTGTTTTAGGCTCGGCGGCATCCGTGCCACCATGCTCATCTGCACGCTGGCCGGCCGGGTTTTCGATCCGAGTGAGATTGTGCGCGGAATTGATGACAGCAATGTGAGTGAAAGCCTGCGGGAAGTTTCCGACCTGCCTTTTCGCATTGGGATCATACTCCTCCGCGAGCAACCCGACGTCATTGCTCAGCGACAATAGCCGCTCATACATTTTCGTTGCCTCGTCGTGGCGGCCAAGGAGGCAAAGATTGTCCACCAGCCAAAAACTACACGCGAGGAAGGCACCCTCTCCGGGTGGCAAGCCATCCGTGCCGTGGCCGGTGTCGTAGCGCATTACAAATCCATCGGACGTAAGATTGCGCTGGATTGCCTCAACTGTGTTCTTTACGCGGGGATCATCTGGCGGAAGAAAACCGACAAGGGCGATGAAGAGTGTGCTGGCGTCGAGCGCCTTGCTTCCGTAGCGCGAGACAAAGGCGCCGACATCGGGATTGTAGGCCTTTTCGCACACTTCATCGTGGATCTGGGCGCGGATCTTCTTCCAGCGCTCGATTGGGCCAGGCAGCCCGAACCGTTCCGCGCTCTTGATTGAGCGATCAAAGGCGACCCAGGCCATGACCTTGGAATAGGTGAACTGTTGTGGTCCGCCTCTAATCTCCCAAATTCCCTCGTCGGGCTGCTGCCAGACCGACTCAAGACGCCTGACCATCTCGACTTGAAGCTCCCAGCCCGCCTCGATTGTACTGAGCGTGATGAGACGGCCCTGGTGGGTAGCGTCCATTACCTCGCCATAGATATCGAGCTGAAGCTGATTGGCGGCTGCATTTCCGACACGAACAGGTTTTGCGCCTTCATACCCGTCGAGCCAGGGAACCTCCCATTCGGTCAGACGCCGTTCGCCGGCAATGCCGTACATGATCTGCGCTTGCGATGGCGAGCCAGCGATCGCTCGCAAGAGCCACTCGCGCCATGCTTTGGCTTCTTCAAGGTAGCCAGAATTCATGAGTGCGAGCAGTGTGAAGGTTGTGTCGCGCAGCCAGCAGTAGCGGTAGTCCCAATTGCGCGTACCGCCGAGCTGTTCCGGCAGAGACGTGGTCGGCGCTGCCACAACGCCGCCCGTGGGGCGATACGTCAAAGCTTTGAGCGTGATGAGCGAACGCGTAACCGGTGCGGAGTACTTCTTGACCGGCCGCGCCTTCGAACACCAATCGCGCCAAAAGTGCTCAGTTTCTTTGAGGGCCTTCTCTGCATTGATCGGTGCGGGAGGCGGCAAATGCGAGGCGGAGTAGCTCAACACGAATGGCTTCGTTTCGCCTTCGGATATCGTCCACTCGCCGACCGTCTTCATTTCCTGACCAATAAGCGGGACGTGCGAACGCAGTATGGCGCGATCTGGTCCCGCGATGGCGCTTATCGTTCTGTCGTCGATTCGCGTCACCCAGGGGATGATGGAGCCGTAGTCGAAGCGCAAGATGAGCTCCATGCGCATCCTGACTTGCCCGCTCTTGCCGGTGACAATGCGCACGACGTCTGAAGACAATCCGCGCAACGGCATAAAGTCTGTCACGACGACGACGCCGTCTTTCGTGGTGTGAGTGGTTTCGAGGATCAACGTGTGATCGAGGTACTTCCTCGTGGTGCGCACTGCGCTGTCTGCTGGGGCGATAAGCCATCGGCCGTTTTGAGGCTTGCCCAGGAGCGCGCAAAAGCATGCCCCGCCATCAAATCGTGGCCAACACAGCCAGTCGATGGAGCCATCCCTTGAGACAAGCGCTGCCGTTTCGCAGTCGCCGATCAGGGCGTAGTCTTCAATCTTGGAAGGCGTTTCCTTGCTCCCCGCGTCTTGACCCATATGCATTCTTGTTGTTGGGCCGGCCTATACCGCCACAGGCGCGGTCAACATAGTTCAACCACCGTCGTACTTCGAGCCCCTTTCAGCTCAACTGGGGCGCCAACCGTACAACCAGTCATATCGCGCCATGAGCCGCTGAGGTGGGGCCATGCGGAGCACCAGATTTCGCGCTCGCGCAAGAGGTCCAGACAAATGATAAATGCGACCGTTCTCGCGTGAGGCCCGTGCGACGCGGGCAGCGCGCTTGATCCTGCGCTGCTCATACCACTTGAGGGCTGCCGGAATGTCCTTGTGAAACCCAGCGATAGCGTCTGCGATCATGATCGCATCTTCCAGGGCAAGCACCCCCCCTTGAGCGAGAAAGGGTAGAACGGGGTGCGCAGCATCGCCGAGGAGTGCAACAGGGCCACGAACCCAGTGGCGCGGGACAGGCAGCGTATGGAGCGCCCACCTCTTCCATGTGTGCACGGCCGACAGAAGATCGCTGAGCGATTGCGCGCAATGTGGTACGCGCCGCTGCACCCAGGCTGGGGGCACAGGCGCCCCCCAGTCATCATCATCATGCTCGTCGTCGACGATCACCACAATCGCCAGCGCCCGGCCCGCGGAAACCGGATAGTGGACCACGTGCGCGCCGGGAAAGAGCCAGACGCCTGTTTCGGGAGTGAAGTACTCAGGGGGAAGCTCTTCAAGTGACAGCACGCTGCGTGCAGCGCTCTTGCCGGCAAACTGGGGCGGCTCAGATTGGAATTGTGAAGTCCTTGTTTGTGACCAGATTCCGTCGGCCGCAATCAACGCTTTACCCGTCCAGGAGTTGCCATCGCCGGAGGCCACTGCCACCAGGTGCCCATCGGTCGCGATCTCTTCCACGGAAAAACCCATAGAAAGCACGATAAGCGGGTCTGCTCGGACCGCCTGAGCGAGAGTGGTGTGCAAATCCTTTCTTTGCGCCACCCAGTAGGGGGCACCATGGCGCATCTCGATCCACCGGCCGAGCGGCAGTCGCGTTAGCTCATCGCCGCTTGCTCCCTCGCGCACGCAAATCGATTCAGGGACGCCGACGTACGGGTAGAGAGCGTCGGCAACCCCCAACTGTCTCAGGATGCGTGTGCCGTTTGGGCCTATTTGGATTCCGGCACCTTCCTCGTGGAAGGCCGGCCGCCGTTCGAGAATGTGGGTTGGAATGCCACGTTGCGCCAAAGCGAGTGCCGCCGCCAATCCTCCAATGCCCGCGCCAGCGATGAGGACGGGTTGGGGCTGGTCCCGATGTGCGCGCGACAAAGCGGCTTGGGCATTCTCGTTGGAGAGCGATGCGGGATTCGGCGCGATCATGTCACGGCGCCAGGGCCTCGCTCGGCCTCAGGCTCCCTCCTCGACGAGGCTCACAACGCAGTCCTTGGGATCCGTTTCGTCGGGAGCAAGGCGCGGATCGTGGATATAGAGAGTCGAGCAGTAAGGGCATAGGATCTGACCATCATCACCCATGTCGAGATAAACATGCGGATGATCGAAGGGCGGCCGCGCACCCATGCAGTTCAGTTCGGATACGCCCACGAAGATCTTCTCAACGCCATCGTCGTTTGCGAGGTGGGGGACGACGCTCAAGGACATTTGGGTTCACCGTGCGGTTCGTTGGCGGTGCGAGGCCGAAACCATAGCCGCGCAAAATCCGAAATGATAGGGGTGGGTCGGGAACGCAAACGGAGCTTCCAAGTGGCGATCAACATGCAGAAATTCGATTCGAGTGGCGTTGAACTCGCCTACTTCGACGAAGGCTGCGGGGATCCGGTGCTGCTGATCCATGGTTTCGCGTCCAATGTGGCGACGAATTGGATCGATACCGGGTGGGTTCAAAGTCTTAACGCGGCAGGACACCGCGTAATCGCGTACGACAATCGCGGGCACGGGCGAAGCCAAAAGCTCTATTCCATTGATGACTATGGTGCCCCCCTGATGGCGGAGGATGCCATGAGGTTGCTCGATCATCTGGGCATCGAACGGGCAGACATTGTCGGCTATTCGATGGGCGCGCGGATCGCGGCATTTCTTGCACTGGCACACCCCAATCGCGTGAGAAGCCTCGTCTTCGGGGGGCTTGGTCTGAACATGGTCCGTGGTGTCGCCGGTACCGGACCGGTAGCGCGGGCACTCGAGGCCGAAAGCATCGATGACGTGACGAACCCAACCGCGCGGACCTTCCGCGCTTTTGCTGAGCAGACCGGCAGTGACCTGAAGGCTCTGGCAGCGTGTATCCGTTCCGCGCGCGCGCCCATTACCCCTGAGGACGTGGGGCGGATTACTTGCCCGGTGCTGGTTGCCGTGGGCGAAAGGGATGTGATTGGCGGTTCAGCCGAGGCGCTGGCGGGGCTTATCCCTGGAGCGTGCGCCTTCGTTATCGAGGCGCGCGACCACATGAAGGCGGTTGGAGACCGGACATTCAAAGAGGCTGTGGTGGCCTTCCTGGCTGAGCGGCCGTGACAATGGGCACGCTCCCAAAGACAAGGCCCCGGTACGACCGCCTACTGATCCTCGAAAGACAAGACGCGAGGTTGTCACGAGATCAACGGCGGACCCTAACCGGGGCCAAGACGCAAGTTACACAACGCAAGTACGCAACACTTACACACGATAGGAGCGCAGAGAACGCTCCCTGCCCAAGGTCCGACCCCTAGGCAAGTCTATGATTAACAACCTTATTGCTTCCGTTCTGTGAAATTTGCCGCCCTGCGTCGCGGCGTCTGTGGATAACCGAACAGCCAATTGCGGGCCCAGAGCCCAAAAATGGCCGGATTAGCAGGGCATTTTGAGCATGGGAAAGATGGGATTCACGCGTCGTTAGGCTTAATAAGCGTAGATTTCCCGTCCCATGCCGACCTTTTGTACACGCGTCCTTTTGGGCATGACCGCCCTCGCCCTAGTGTTGCCTGGCTGCAGCACTGGTACATCCTACTTTGTCGCCAAGGACGAGCCCTGGCGGGCCAAAGAAGAGCTGGCCTGCCTGGCGGCCGGTGCCGTACGCGTAAGCCCATTCATCAAAACTCGTTCCGCGCTCGGTGGCCCGAGTGCTTGCGGCGCCGAGCGTCCCTTCGTAATGGCCGCCGCAAACGGTGGCAGCGTGAGCTTGAAACCCCCAGCCATCCTGCGCTGTCCTATGATTCCCCAGGTCGACCGCTGGGTTAGCCAGACGATCGAACCCGCCGCGCGCCGTTACTTCCGCATGCCCGTTGTCGAAATCAAGGTTGCTGGTTCCTATTCGTGCCGGCCAATGAACAATAAGGTGGGGGGTAACCTGTCAGAGCACGGTCACGCCAATGCCCTCGATGTCTCTGGCTTCGTTCTCGCCGACGGGCGGCGTATTACTGTGAAGAAGGGCTGGCGCGGCACAGCTGCAGAGCGCGGCTTCCTCAACGCTGTGCATGACGGGGCCTGTGCTACGTTCACAACCGTGCTCGGGCCCAACTATGATGCGAACCATCATGACCACTTTCACGTCGACCTTGCACGCCGCGGGCGCAACGGCCTGGGCCACACGTGCAAGTGATGGGACGGACGGTGCATGACCAGCTCGCTGGCAATCGGTCTCGATGCCCATACTCGTTAATTGGGCAGCGATTGGCGATCGTCGTCCTCAGCGAGTTCCTCACGCGCCAAGTCGGCGACGAAAGCGTCTATCTCGCGGCTGGTCATCGAACGAACGTCAAACCATCGTTCGCCATGTGAAATAACGACGATGTCGGTGACGGCGGAATCGGAGGTGGCAATGATGTGTTCTGCGTCCGATTTCGATATTTCGTTCGCCTTATGATAGCGCATGGCGCAGGTCTGTCTGAGGTTTTGCTCTAGCTCGGATGCGGCCACTCAGTAGCCGCGTCCAGGTAAGTCTCTGCCCCTGATGTACACGATCCCGTTGCCCTCGACGAAGCCCTTATCATATTTGTCGCTGGCGATCTGCTCGAACTGCGTACGATATTCGTCGAACCGCTCGATCTGAGCCTCGACTTGACCCGTCTGATCAATGTCTTCGAGCGCATGGCGCGATACAAAAACGCGTACGGTGAAGGTTCCACTGTCCATCGGAAAGAGCACGCCACCTCTGTCTTCCTCGAGTGTACCTGGCCTTGCGACAGACGTTAGCGGCATGAATGGCTCCGTTACTTTGTTGCGAACCTGTCGCAGTCTCTGAACTGTAATGTTAATGGGTGAGGCTAGCGACGGGATCAAGATCGGCCAGCCGATCCAACACTCTATCGGATAATGAATTAGACTTCTGCTGTTGAAGCGCACACATAGCAGGGTTCGCTGATAAGTCAGCAATAATTGCTCGACAAGTCATGAAACTGAGAGCAATCTCCTGTTATCACTGGCTTGTCTGTCCCAGGCGCCTGTGGCTGAGAGACAGGTTCGTGCTCCCGCCTGCAAACATGGGAAGTGCAATTTCTCAATTTTCGCACGCAGTCGACAGCTTCAACCGAGAAACGCTGGAACTGCTAGACCGCGCGTTCTCGGCTACGTGGCTGGAGCTACTGGCGAGAAGGAGTTCGGCGACCTTTCGAGAAAATGAACAAGCCACGCGAAAAGCGATGGTCAGATCCATTGCGGATCTAGCCGCTACTGGCGTGCGTGAACTGGAAAGGCTAAAGCGACACGCGCTCCACGCTGCGGAAAACGCAACGCCTCCAGCGCGCACTATCGTGCATTTACCTAGCTGAGGGTGCACGAATTTCTGACTTCGTTGATGCGTTGAAAGATGACGATAACGCGCAACGATTGAACTTACGATGCAGCTCACGTGAGTAGCGTGCTGGTCCGGATCAAGCCAGTAACGTTTGCTCGCGTTCTTGCTTGGGCTGCCTGCGATCAGGGGTACGAATGCAGCATCCTGGCTTCTTTGAAAGAGCGGGTCCGTTTCCGCTCAAACTTATTGCCGCCAAGCTCGGCGCAGAGCTTGGCGCCATTTCAGACACGATGCCAGACATCGAGGACGTCAAGCCGCTCGGCGACGCCGGTCCTCAACACCTCGCATTCTTCGACAATCGCAAGTATCTGGACCAACTAGCGGTAACACGTGCGGGCGGATGCCTCGTCGCTCCGGCGTTTGCTCCTCGCGTTCCGACCAGCACTGCGGTTCTCAAGATCGATCGCCCCTATGGGGCGTTCGCCAACGCCTTGCGGCTCTTCTACGTCGATGCTCACCAGCCTATGGCCGCGAGATATGCGGACGCAAGAGGTCTGAGCGGGTCGCTCGTCCATCCTACGGCGCGGATCGATGACGGCGTCGACATCGAGCCCGGCGCCGTGATTGGCCGAGAGGCTCAGATTGGCCGCGGCACGACTGTCGCGGCGGGCGCGGTGGTGGGTTACCGCGTCTCGATTGGCCAGGACTGCTTTATCGGGCCAGGGGCAAGTGTAACGTATGCCATAATCGGCGATCGCGTCATTCTGCATGCGGGCGTGCGCATCGGTCAGGATGGTTTTGGGTTTGCAATGAGCGCTCAGGGCCACCAAAAAGTCCCGCAAGTGGGGCGCGTCTTGATCGAATGCGACGTGGAAATTGGTGCGAACTCGACAGTCGATCGCGGTGCCCTGAGCGATACCATGATCGGCGAAGGCACGAAGATCGACAATCTCGTACAGATCGGCCACAACGCGATCATCGGCCGCCATTGCGTTATTGTTGCCCAAACGGGAATCGCCGGCTCAGCGCAGCTCGGCGATTTCGTCGTGATGGGCGGCCACTCGGGCGTCGTTGGACACGTACGAATCGGGGATGGTGCGCAAATCGCAGGGATGGGGCACGTGAAGGATGATGTGCCAGCTGGTGCCGTCATGGGCGGCACACCCGCTCGCCCTTTCAATCAGTGGGCGCGCGAGGTGGCCGCTCTGAAACGTTTGACGACGCGAAAATCGAAGGGCGAGGCCTAAATCGACGGGCCGAACTCGCTCTCAAGATCGTATCGTTGACAGTACGCCAGCTTAGGTCAGTTCGATCTGGGCGGCCTTCTTGCCTCGGCCACGGGGATCATCCTCAAGCACGAAGCTGATCGTGTCGCCCTCGTTGAGCGCAGCGATGCCAGCAGCTTCCAAAGCGCTTGCATGAACGAATACGTCCTGGCCGCCGTCGGCAGGAGTAATGAAGCCAAAGCCTTTGGTGCTGTTGTAGAATTTCAAAGTACCGGTAATGCGCATTAAAGTCAGGCCTTTTGCTAGGCGCGAAAACATCGGACCATGAAAAGGCCGCGCGCTCGACCTGACAGCTCAGCCATGAGGAAAGGCAAACGGCCCGTAAAGGGCCATTCGGCAAAACCGCAAACGCCGAGGGCACGCTCCATCGCGGGCGTACCGGCTGAGGGCTGTATGGCCCCCTTCTGCAGGGAAAGCAAGTTGCACCTAAATGGCGCAGAGTGTGTCGTCGAAGCGCGCCGATAGCTGCTAAGCGCCTGGTCGGCGTTCCAGCGGGTAGCCGTCGCTTTCGTAAAGTTTGCGAATTTCTGCCGCGCCAAATCGTTGCTCGTTTGCTTCCAGTACGGTCCCAAACAGCAATTCGGGAGCTAGCTCCTCAATCGCGTAACGGAGCGCTTCTGCGCCAGAGTCGAACCTTCGATAGGCAACCGGCCGCGCGCTTGCACCACGGCTGCGACACGCAAAGACCTCCGCTGGAGCCTCGTAGTCGAAGTCACTCATAACAAACATATGGGGTGCGCGAGAGCGGATTGCACCGACGGCCGCGCTATTATGTTCCTTGCTTTTCGCAGTGCACTATGAGATAAGCCCGCATCGCTCGGGCCAAACCTGAGCGAACATCGGCGCTCCAGCCGCGTGAACTGGACTTGGGTTTGGGCCATTTGTTTCGATTGGGCCCCCACATTCGTCCTCCTGTTGAGCGCCTCTGAAATCCTCTCACATGACAGCCCAGGACACGCGGGGCGTCCCACGGTCCAACCGCATTCGCTTGCGCGACCGACATTGTGTCGGCCGGGCCAAGCGCGCGGTTACACATGAAAGAATTCCATTTGACGACCTTTTCTCAATTGGGGTTGAACCCCACACTACTCAAATCACTCAACGCCGAAGGCTACACGACGCCGACGCCAATTCAGGCACAGGCCATCCCAAGTGTGCTCGCCGGTAAGGACCTTATGGGCATCGCCCAGACGGGCACGGGTAAGACCGCAGCATTCGCGCTGCCGATCCTGCATCGGCTCGCGTCCCAGAAGCGCAACGCACCGCGCCTGGGCGCGCGCGTTCTCGTGCTGTCGCCAACGCGCGAGCTTGCCACGCAGATTGCACAGAGCTTCAAGACCTACGGACGGCAGACGGGACTGACGGTGGCGGCGATCTTTGGCGGCGTAGCGTATCGGCCGCAGGTCAAGGCCATGGAGCGCGGCGTCGACATTCTCGTTGCAACGCCTGGCCGGCTCATCGACCACATGCAGCAGCGCACCGTGGCGTTGTCGGGTACCGAAATCCTGGTTTTGGACGAAGCCGACCAGATGCTCGACATGGGCTTCATTCGGCCCATTCGCCAGATCCTGTCGAAGATCCCTGCCAAGCGGCAGACCCTGTTTTTCTCGGCGACCATGCCGCGCGAGATCGGTGCGCTGGCTGCCGAGATGCTGCGCGACCCTGTGCGCGTTTCGGTTACACCGGCAGCGATGACCGCCGATCGGGTTCGACAAAGCGTCATTCTCGTGGACACGCGCATGAAGCAGTCTCTTCTTGTCGAGCTGTTTGGCGATCCGAAGATGAGCCGTGCGTTGGTCTTCACGCGCACCAAACGCGGAGCCGACAAGGTTGCGCGACAGTTGGAAGCCGCTGGCATCCGGGTTGCAGCGATTCACGGCAATAAGAGCCAGGGACAGCGCACTGCGGCCTTGCGAGCATTCCGAGCCGGCCACATCCGCGGGCTGGTGGCAACCGACATTGCAGCGCGTGGCATCGACATCGATGAGGTGACGCACGTCGTCAATTATGAGCTGCCGAACATTCCCGAGAGCTACGTCCATCGTATCGGCCGCACGGCGCGCGCTGGGGCGGAAGGCACAGCCATCTCGTTGTGCGGCAATGAAGAGCGCGCGTTTCTGCGTGATATCGAACGCCTCACGCGTCAGACAATTCCGAGCGAGGACCGCCGCAGTGGAATGACGTACGATGAAAGCCCGGAGGCGGCCCCCGGAGGGTTTACCAATAGGCGCGCGCACCCAAAGCGGAACCAACCTGCGCGCAACGGAAAGCCGCGCAGCACTCATAAGCCGAATGCAAAACCCAAGCGCCATCGCGGTTCTGCAACTGCAGGTTCGGCACGGAACGGCATCGGCGTGGGAGCATGACATGAATTCGCTTAAGACCATTCTGGTGATGATCCTATTTGGCGGTTTCGGGGCCGCACTGTCCGTCGCCCTCCTCATCATGACTGAGATCGGTACGTCACCGACTAAAGTCGGCGACTTGTTCGGCCTGCATCTCCCCAATCTCATCTTTGGAGCGGTCTTTGGTTTTCTGGTGGGGGTCGCTGCGGTTGCTTTTTGGCAATTGGCGCAGCGGCTCTTTTCACCGCAGCTCCCAAGAGCGTGAACCTGCGATAGCGCACGCCTTTCCATTCTCGCTATGCTCTCTACCTCTTCCCCCTGAAGAGGGGGGAGAGGAAGTGAGTGTGCGCGGTTTCGCGCGTCTCATCCACCTTGGCGGTGCTTCGTTGGTTCAGGGTCAACAGCTGACATTGAGGCACGCGCCAGCGATGCCCGCTTAGCGCTTGAGAGCAGATTTCGCGTCAGGATCGAAATCCGCAAACAAGGGGCCGAAAGCTGACATTCCAAGTCAGCGTAGGTACTGTAATGGTTGGGCCACCTTGGAGGAAAAATTGATGATGACACCAGTCCGGATTGGGCCTGTGCACCCTTGGAGACCGCGGCTGGCGACGATCTCGATGGTGGCCGTCGCTTTAACATTGGCTGTCTGCACGATGGCGGTGGCCGAAACCGTGGTGAAAAAAAAGGTTCTCGCCGCGATTCCAAAACTAGAAGAGCTTGCGAGGACAACTGTTGCAGAGGGCGGCGTGCCTGGCCTCGCTATTGCTGTCGTCTACAAGGATGAGGTCATCTATCTCGGCGGCTTCGGCATTCGCGAGGCGGGTAAGCCCGACATCGTCGATGCCGACACGGTGTTTCAAATTGCCTCTCTGTCCAAACCAATCTCATCAACAATCGTCGCAGCACTTGTCAGCGATGGTACGGTCAGTTGGGACTCTCGCGTCGCCGATCTCGATCCCGCGTTTCAATTGCAGGATGCCTACCCAACCCAGCAGGTTACCGTCCGCGATCTTTTCGCCCACCGCAGCGGCCTGTCGGGAAACGCCGGCAATGACCTCGAAGGGCTCGGCTTTTCGCGCGATGAGATTCTGCATCGGCTCCGGTATCTAAAGCCAATCAGCAGCTTCCGTGCACGCTACGCCTACAGTAATTTCGGGCTCACGGAAGGTGCGGTCGCCGCCGCCAAACCAACGGGCAAGACCTGGGAGGATGTGGCCCAGGAGAAACTCTATAAGCCACTGGGCATGGGTTCGACGAGTTCACTTCACGCAGATTTCGTGAAGCAACCTAATCGTGCCTCACTACACGTGCGCGCGAATGGAAAATGGACGCCACTCGCGACGCGCAATCCCGACCCACAGTCTCCGGCGGGCGGCGTCAGTTCGAACATGCGTGACCTTGCTCAATGGATCCGGCTTCAACTCGGCAACGGAGAATTGGGCGGAAAGCAGTTGATCAACGAGGAGGCCATCGCCGAAACGCATGTACCGCTTATGGAGCGTGGCATGCATGCGATCACCGGATCGCCGTCATTTTATGGACTAGGTTGGAACATCAGTTTCGGCCGATATGGCACCGTCTGGGGTCATGCCGGGGCGTTCAGCACGGGCGCACGCACCGTAGCGAGTCTGATCCCATCCGAGCAGCTCGGCATCGTGGTCCTGTCCAATGCATTTCCAACCGGGGTACCGGACTCCCTCGCGGACTCGTTCTTTGATTTGGTTTTCACCGGATCGGTAACACGCGACTGGGTGTCTCCGTGGAACGCTCTCTACGCCTCCATAACCGACCCAGCAATCGAGGCTGCTCAGTCGGCCTATGGTACGCCGCCCACCTCACCGTCGCCACCCTTGCAACTTTCGGCCTATGCCGGGAATTACCGGAACGAATACCTGGGCACAGCCGTCGTCGTAGAGGACACCGACGCCCTTGCACTGAAGCTCGGACCGCGCGGCATCAAGACATACGCGCTCAAGCACTTCGATCGGGACCTATTTATCTACTTTCCTGACGAGGAAACACCAGACGTACCGTCCGCTGTGACATTCCAGATCGGGCCCGGCGGGAAAGCGAACCAAATGATGATCGAAAATTTGAATGACGACGGACAGGGCGTACTTGGCCGCGTGGAAGACAAATAGGCAATTCCCGTCGCTATTTCCCGGCGAGACCACTTTCAGATTGGTTGCCTGATGATGCAGGCCGACGACGTCGACGAGGTCATACTTCGCGCCCGCGAGGTGATGCGCATGGGGGCCACGCAACTCAAGATCTCGGGCGGCGGTGGCGTTTCTTCGGTCTATGACCCGCTCGATGTCCGGCAGTACACGCGGGCAGAAATCGAGGCCTTTGTCGAAGTCGCGGACACCAGAGGAACGGCCAATAGAGCTACTTGCCCACTTCGGTTGATCCCTTAGATTGGCCCGGTAGATCGATCCCCCGAGCGTTGATGGCCGCCGCGATCGCTCCGATCGCGATGAACGCGCGCTGCTTCGAATGGTGTCCGCCACATGACCACCGACCCGAGAACCGTGCTGTGCTACGGCGATTCATTGACATGGGGATACGATCCGCGAAGCGGCGCCGACATACCGCGCTACCCGTTTTGCGAACGGTGGACGCGGCGGCTGCAGGGCGAACTCGGCAACTCCTACCACGTGATCGAAGAGGGATTGAGCGGCCGGACAACCGTCTTCGACGATCCGGTCGTCGGTGCCGTGAACGGTCTTGCCCAGCTGCCGACGTCGCTCAATACGCACATGCCGCTTGATCTGGTTGTCATCCTGCTCGGAACGAATGACGCCAAGACTTTTTTCGGCGTGAACGGTGACGTCATTGCACGGTGCCTCGGCCGCCTCCTGGAGGTCGTGTCGAATTCGAATTGCGGGCGGGACGGCAAGCCGCCGCAAACGCTCGTGGTGGTGCCGCCGGTCATGGGCGACGTCGCCGGCACAATTCTGGAGCCGCTGTTCGATCCAGTCCACAGTCGAAGGGCCATTGAACGGCTTCGCGAGACGTATCCGCCAATCGCCGAAGCGTTTGGAGCCCGCTGCTTCGACATCAACAAGGTTGTCGGTCCCGGGGTCACCGACGGCATTCATTTCGATCCCACCTCGTTGCAGCCGGTTGCGACCGCGCTGGCCAAAAAGATCCGTGACTTGTTTGGTGATACGGCGGCGGGGAGCACCAGTTCAACTAGATGAAATATGTCCAGAATGATTGCTGACAGGTTGGATGGTCTTTGGCCCCAAAGTAACATTCTGAATCATGCAGGGCCGCATACGACAGAGCCCATCCCATAAAAGCCCACGCACCTATTAGCAGGACCGCCGGAACAATGAATCCGCTAATACGGTAATTCGGCAAACCGTCGGACGAATCATTTTTCTTTTCAATGCAATGGATCATGACGAATGAGTAGGCCACTGCAATAAAGTGAACCCATCCGGTGAAGACAACGCATTGAAGAAGCCAAACACTCAATTCGCCCCAAGACTCAGCGAGGAAACCGAGCGCGGCTAGCAGTGACGCCCCGTGTAGAACGACAAAGGCTTGGGAGATCCGGAGTTGCTCATTTTCGCGATCTTCAGACATATTGCTAGCTCTTCCGGTCAGCCAACGTTTATGGGTTGAGTGGAAACTCTTACTGCATCGATGGAATAGGGTCTATCGAGGTGGCCGCATCGGCTGTGGGACAAATATTTCAGTGTGATGGCACATGTCCAGTTGGGGGGCAAAAGCACACGGACGTAACGGGTGGCACGTTACAGTCTTGGTGGCGGGCATGGGCGTGCGCGCTTTGTTGACGCCGCTCTGCGAACACGGTCTTGGCGACTAGCTATCCGCGCGCGCCGTCGCGCGACGCGATCTGGAATTGTTGGCGCAAGACAGGATCGATGCCGTGCACCGGATTGAATTTCGACCCTCTCCATCTAGCCGGCGGTTTCGAGAAATCCATCCACGAATTTCGATAGGGCGTTCCAGTCGGTGAATTCGTGATCGCGCTCGGCGCTGGCAGTCTCGCCACGCTTTAAGACGATGAACTTGACGATCTGTTCTTGGAAATAGTCGTAGTCGGTGAAGCGCAATGCTCCCCCGAGAAGGAGGGTCATGCGCGGTTTCCACCTCGTCACAGAGACAAAGCTATCGACGTACTTCTGCGCTTCATTCCTCTCGTCTTCCAATGCTGCAGACAGACTGACGGATATGAAGGCCGCTGCCTTTTCATTCAGAAGCTCGTGATGCGCGATCGCGAAGTTGGTGATGGTATCCTGATGGCGCTCCTGGTGGACAGAACCCGCAACAATGTACGCGTCGAAGGTCGCGAGATCCGAGTCGGGCTTAGGCGATGCGCTATCGCGTAGCTCGGCCTTGTGCCCGATCTCACGAATGTGCGTTGCCGTCCATTCGGCAATTTTTCGCGTCTGCCCCTCGGTCGTTCCGTAAACGATCAAGACGTTCATGACACTCCTCCAGCAGCGGCGCCCTCAACGGCTACCATCCAGGTCAATTCGTCGCGAACCTGCCAGTCTCAGGCCCAACCCTCTGATGATTTAGGGGAAATGGCTTTGCGATAGATCAAAGTGAAAATGCCTGATCATGCATAGGTTCAGCATGACGCAATTCCATAAGATGAGGTGACGTAGTGATTACCAAAGTTCGCGGTGATATTCTCTTGAGTGACGCACAGGCAATTGCGCACGGCGTTGCCCCGCACGACCACTTCAACCAAGGGCTCGCACTCGCCTTGCGAGAACGTCACCCTGCAATGGCCAAGGACTTCCGCCACTACTGCCATCAGCAAAATCCGAGCGCAGGGCATGCTTGGTTATGGGCAGGACCAGAACGTGTCATCATCAATCTGATGACGCAGGAGCCGGCGCCCGACAACAAGGCCCACCCCGGGAAGGCAACAACGCACAATATCAATCATGCCCTTAAGGCGCTGCGCGGCATCCTTGAAAAGGAGGGAATTTCCTCAATTGCTCTGCCGAGACTGGCGACAGGGGTTGGTGGCCTCGAATGGAGCGATGTCGAACCGCTCATTGAGAGCCATCTGGGCGATCTGGAAATTCCAATATTTGTCTACGAGGTCTACGACCAGGGTAAGAAGGCGACCGAGACACTTTCCAGTACATCTTAGATCGCGGGCGAGGTCTGGTTCAGCTCCGCGAACACGGCCGTTGCGAAATAGTTAGCCGCGCGGGGGCCGGCGGCGCTCTTGGAACCACTCGCGGTACTCGGTCATCTTTGCGCGCTGTGAACCAGGTGCGCGGCGCTTGCACGTGGACGCTTCCTTGCTTCCGTCAGGCGCGCCCCAGCGGTGTTCGACGCAGTCGTTGATGTTGTAGGCCATCTCAAGGTCGTCCACACGGTCGACGACGTCTTTGATCGTGAGCGTCCACTCGGAGCCGTCGGTGCGCTTATAGGAGAACTTGCGCGCGGAAAGCTCCTCGACGAGCACGCTCTCCAGCTCAGCCTTCACATCGGCGGCGCTCTTGTCCTGAGGCATCGCATACCGCTCAGGCCGTCGCGCGACGCGATCGGGAAAATGGCGCACCACATCGATAGCGATCAACAAACGCAGATCGCGCGCGGGCGTGGCGAAGTCTTCCCACGCGCCCGTTGTTTCGAAGATCGAGGGCCCGGCAGGCATGCTGACTGTGCTGCCCCCTTTGATTTGGAATTCGCGCCCGTTCTCGACCGACGTCACGCGGGCGTTGACCTGTTCCTCCAACGCCGCGACCGCTTCCTTGATCGCACGCACGGGGTCGAGAGGCGCCGGCGACATCACGTCATCCATGCGATCGTAGAACGCTTCAATCGAAAGCTTCGACTGCTCAAGCGAGAAATTGCCGTAGTCGGGATGTTCGGCGATCTCTTCGTTGGTAAGGCGCCGTAGTGAGCCGTTTTTCGTCTTTACGATCGGGCGAAAGTTCTTAAACCCGGGCCCCCCGAGCGCGGGATCCTGTGAGAACAGGAAATTGCCGCGCCAAAAACGCTTTCGCGAAACCGTTCCATCGGGTTGCGCGTTGACGGCGAGGATGAGACCTGCGCCACCTTCAGGCTGCGGCAGGCGTTTTGAGATCAACAGTAGGTGCCCATAAGGGTCGGCATAAACGGTCCCAGGGCGCAGCGCCTCGCGCGTCAGCGGCACGGGATAGAGATCTGTTTTGCTGTCGTCACCCGCCGTTCGCCCGGCACCAGAATGAACGCCATTGGCGACGGTCGTGCGCAAATAGTATCCGAAACCCGGTACGAGGCCACTAGGCCTCTGGGATTGCCTGGTCACCTTTTTCGGTGGTGGCTGGGCGAAAAAGCTGAACGGGTCGTTGGATGCGGTTTGCTGCCGGGGTGGAGCGGGCGGTGGCTCTTCTTTTTGAATGTTCCACCACTGGTAGCATCTCGGCGCTTTGCCGCCGCCACCGCGCGAGCACTTCGAGTATCCGAACGGCAACCCCATTTTGAATGCGAAATACGCGCGCAAGAAGTAGGGAAGGTCGGCACAGTCGGGGCGAACAACGAGCCCCTGCTGGTCTTCGCGCAGACCCAAATGGTCGTGCAGGAAATTGCGATCGCGATCGCGCAGCACCTCGTGCAGCGCCTTCCATGAAAGCGTTTCCTCGAGCGGCGCATCGAAGAGTTTCTCGATCCATGCCGAATAGAGGTTCTCGGTGTTGCGATTCCATGAATCGCGTACCGGCCAGACGCTGTTCCTCGACGCCCCCGGCTGAGCGGGCCGGGATTTGCGCACGGTGATCTCTCGCGCCAAGGCGGGGCAATCGGCGGTCGCGCCGTTACGCGTCAGCTTTGCCTGCCACTTTCCAGCTGTGGGTGATTTGACTTCGGCGAACCAGAAGTAGGGCGGGCCGCCGCCCCGCTTATCCGATTTGGCCGCGACTTTTCCATTGGGCGTGATCAGCGACAGCTCGCCTTCGATCGGTTTTTCCGAAGCAAAGACGACGCGCAACGGTGCGCGTTTCCATGGCGTGATTGGCGAGGTCAGGACCGCGAGGTCGGCTGCATCTCCGCAGTCGCCAGACGGTCCATTGGTTTGTGCGTCGGCCGCTGAGGGGTAGCATGCGTATGCGATCAGCAAACATGCTGTCGCAGCAGCGGTGACAAATTTGCGTGGAGGATACAATCGAGCCCCCCTGTGTGTGCCTCGACCGGAGGTCACCAATATTGTGAAAGTTGTGACTGAACCATGGCAATATTGGCTCTCGCGGTGATCGAAGCCTCTCAATTTCGACGCTTGGGGCCAGCGAAACCTCGTATCGGCGGCCTTCAGCGGCCTGTTCAGCATCGGCAACGTTCACATAGATTGAATGCTCGGTTTGGGCCTTAAGGTTCGGCGTCCCGGCTCAAGTAGGGCAGCTTGTCTGCGTGATGGCCTATCATCTTCCATGTGCCGCTCTCCTTTCGAAACAGGTTTGTGGCACGGATCGAGACCATTCCAGGCACATCCCCGGTATTGGTGTTCGCGCCTTTTTCGAAGTTGTTTGTAATCGCTAGATCGCCACCTACGTTAATCCGCATTCCTTCGGGCTCGACATGCCCGCCTAATTTCATGGCCGATTGTTTCTCCCACTCGGCACGAACTTCCGTCCATCCAACCTGGAATCCGCCGTCCGGTCCCATGTAGGTAACGTCGTCTTCGTGTGACCAAACCTCCACCATCGGAGCGACATTACCCTCAAACAGCGCATTCAAGGCCGCATAGAACCCGGCCGCCACCTCCGCAATCTCATCGTAGTTGTTCATGTCTCAGCATCTCCCCGCATCGGTGTGCGCTTTCCCGATCCTGTGCCGCTATGCGCCCACGGCGCAGGTCAAAACTGATGAGGCGCGCCAGGTATTTCACCGACGCCGTGCTAGTCAGACAGCCCGCGCTTTAGATCATCGAGATTGAGGAGCGGCACAATAGTGATGTTTGCGTCAAGCGCGGCAAACATGGGTTCGGTGAGCTGGGGCAGGCGCGCCTGATCGGTCTCATCGAACACGATGTAGCCGGCGCGCTCACCGTCGCACAAGGTGAAATAGGCCGCTTGCGCGTTCGTCGCCTTGACAAGATTTTCGATCGCCTGTCCGAGCGTGCCGTCCTTGGCGGCCTCGTTGCCGCGCTCAACCGGAATGGTGAATTTCAGCATCAGCCGCATTGTGTTTGCCTCCTGTCCAGCGATTGAGGCTGCATTATCCCTTGGCCGGAATGGCTTCGCAATCAATACGCTCGAAGCAAAGCCGAGTGTCATCTTAAACGTCGTGAGTAGTCTTGTTTACGGCGCGCTTGGCTCCTCGGCTGCGCCTGCTACACTGCATCGTCCGTCCTCGCCGTTCTCCAGCACGTTGGCAATGACGAGAATGAGCGCTCGAGTTTGGTCGAAGCGACTGGTCGTAAGATGCGTTCAAGCGGCCTGCCAGGTGTGAGTTTCTGTTGCGTGCCGGACCGCCTCCTGCACCGCGGCCTCACGCTTGTCTACTGGCTCGTCCTTGCCGCGATGGTCTGCCCATCGACTGCGCGCGCTGAAGATCCAGAACCTCAAAAGGCCGAAGAGACGAAAACCGATACAGATGCGTCTGCCGAACTGACGCTCGAAACTTTCCTCGATCGGCTGATGATGGCGGAGTCCGACGGCAACGATTTGGCGCGCAATTCGCGCTCAACCGCCGTAGGTCCGTTCCAGTTTGTGAATTCGACATTCCTCCACGTCGCGCGTCGGCACTTTGACGAGGAAACGGCCGCACTCACGCCATCGCAGATCCTGGCTTTGCGCACGAAGCGATCCTTTGCCCGCCGAGCCGCGGCAGCCTACACGAAGGACAACGCCACCCACCTCGTGCGCGAGGGCTTCAAAGCGAGTTTTACGAACTTGCGCCTAGCCTATCTGGTCGGGCCCTCAGGCGCGGTGCGCGTGCTTGGTGCGGAGCTGGACGCGAAAGTGACCGCCGTTCTCAGTTCGCGCGCGCTGCGGGCAAATCCCTTCATGAGGCGCATGACGGTGGCGGATTTGATCGCAAAGTGTGCGCGCGACCTTGAGGTCGATCCTCAGTCAACCGCGGGTCTCGTCGTGAGCGCTGATGCAGCGCCAGCCAAGCGACGCCGTCCCAAGATCAAGGTGAACTGCAACCTGTCGCGACCGAGCTGCCGGCGATGGCTCTCACTGGCGGAGGCGAAGCTGAAACGGAAAGAGGCGCGTGAAGCAAAGCAGAAAGAAGCAAAGCTGCCGTGACTTGAATGGTTACGAGCTGGGGCTTGCTGCCAGCCGCTTCCCCTCCTTGGCTGACAGCAAGGCACCCTCCCTCAAATGACCCAAACAGCGGCTCTTGTGGCTAAGCGATGAAGTCATTGCCCAAGAGCGCAAGCTGATCGTAAACACCGCCAGGCCCTTCAAGCACGGCGTCGTTCCAACCCTGTGCCGTTAAATTGGCGAGTGTCAGATCCTCCGCCTGGACATCCTCGAAGACGTAGACGTGGCCGCCATTGCCGACCACTTCGATGTGAAGGTCGCCGTCAACTTCCGACAAGGTGATGCCGCTGGCGGAAAGAGCGCCAAAATCAATAAGGTCTTCGGATGGCGCAAAATCCGACACAAGTTCGACGGCAGCCCAGTTCCACGTCACGTGTACGGTATCTTGTGTTCCGTCGCCAATCGGAGGATCTGACGGTGTGTCTCCGGTGTCTCCGCCGGTGTCTCCGGTGTCGCCATTCCCATCGCCTGGACTGGCGTCTTGGCCGACCTGAGCCAGAATTTCGTCGGCTGCGGACTCGTCGAGAATGGTGAAGTTGGCCTCGGTCAGCTCCGACAGTGTGACGCCCTGAAGCGTCGCCATTTGGTTATTTGAGGGGATGTTGAAGATGACATTTCCGTTGCTCTCGGAGATGCCGATGTGCTCAGCGCCGAACCACCCGATGAAAATCGTGTCGGTGGCCGGGTCGAAATCCGTAACGACGTCGTTCGTACCCCAGGCCCAGTCGATTGCCACGGTCGCGGTGGCTGCAGTGACGTCCGCGCTGCCGTGTCCGTAGTTGACGCTCGGTTCTCCGCCTGTGTCTCCAGAGTCACCGGTGTCGCCATCAGTGTCGTCTGGGTCACCGGTGTCGCCATCAGTGTCGTCTGGGTCACTGGCGTCGCCACCAGTGTCATCTGGGTCACCCGTGTCGCCACCAGTGTCGTCTGGGTCACTGGCGTCGCCACCAGTGTCGTCTGGGTCACTGGCGTCGCCACCAGTGTCGTCGGGGTCACCCGTGTCGCCATCAGCGTCGCCTGGGTCACTCGCGTCGCCACCAGTGTCACCGGTATCACCCGTCCCATCGCTTGGCGATCCATCCTGCCCAATAAGAGTGAGGATTTCTTGCGCGGCAGTGTCGTCGAGAATGGTGAAGTTCGATGCGCTGAGCTGCGCCAGGGTCACGCCCTGCAATGTTGTCGTCTGGTTGTTGGAGGGAATCGAAAGAACGACATTGCCGTTGCTTTCATAGACGTTGATATGCTCGGCAGTGAACCAGGCCACGAGGATCGTATCGGTGGCCGGATCAAAATTTGTCACCACGTCATGGGTGCCCCAGGCCCAGTCGATCACGACAGTTGCGGTGTCTTCGTCGACGCCCGCTGTCCCGTGATCGGCGCCACCTCCTGTCGAAGATCCATCACCCGGCGTGCCCAGGCCTTCATCGCCCGTCAATCGGTCTTCGAAGTAGTCGATCAGCGCCTGGACCTCGGGCGCGTCGAAACCGCCGAACTGCTCCATGTATTGAAGAATGGAGGTTCCATATTCATCGTTGCTCAAGGTGCCGTTGAGCAGGAGCTGGACAGTTGCAGGCGCGCCGCGCAAATGCGCCGCCGCAAGGACGCCAGTGAGCGATATGGTGACGGAGTTGATCGTCGTGCCGATGTAGTCGTCGAGACTCTTGCCGGCGGCGGCGAGGCCGTCTTCGATGATTTGGAGATTGTGTCCGAAGGCTTCTTGGATGGCGACGTCCTGCGCTTCTTTGGTCATGAAGTCTTCAAGTGACGTCACGCCGTTCTTGCCGGTCCAGGTGCCATCCCACGTGATCGTTGCTGCGCCGTTTCCGTAATAAAAGTCGTCGTCGTAGTAACCCAGGTCGATCAGCAACGCCTCGCCGAACTGATAGCCGACGAATCCGTAGGAGTTCAGGGACCGATAGGCCATCGACTCCCACTCAGCGTCGGTGAGGTTGCTCCAGCTCGAGTACTCGGGGAAGTAGTCCTGAACGGTGCCGCGTGCCCACGAGTCGAGCTGGGCATCCGTAATGATACCGGCGTCGTAGCGCTCCCGGTCCCAGCCGGATTCGAAGGCTAAGAGGGCGCCGAGAAAATCATCAAACGTGCCAGCCATATTGGTTGCGTCCTTCTCACATGCCGCCCCCAAACAGCCGTCTGACCAAACCCTCCGATCGCTCAGATTTGTGTCTAAACTTTGTCTTTTATAGAAATACATTCAACGTTTAGTGGAAATTAGGGATAACGGAGACGCGCTCTCGCGCCACAAAGGCGCACGGAGAGTTCGAGCAATGGACAAATGGCCCGGTATGAGCCCGTTCCCGGCCAAGCGATGCCGGCGCGGAGCTGCCGGAAAGGAGCGCTTTCGCCGCCATTACTTAAGTGTTTGGTCAAGCATGAACGTCCAATCCCATCAAATGACGGGGTTTTTGTGATCTGGGCAAGGCGGAGATGACTATGCGTGCAGGCTTGCCGCGGCGCGCACGCCTGCTCTAACGTGCGCTGCCCTTGGCGTTGCGCTTTTTGCGGCGCTGGCGGTGGGACGAACACTTGGGTTCAATGCTGCGGACCCACTCCATCCTTAATGTCAATCAGCTGAGGGAATGCGTCCATGTTGAGACTCCTGCTGGCCGCCGGCTGCCTTGTTCTGGGCAGTCTCTCCGCCGAGGCCGCCAATATTGCTTGCGGTGCTCCATATATCGTGAAGCTAGGCGACAACCTGACCAAACTGGCGCGGGAAGCCTATGGAAGTGGTCGGGCTTGGTACGTGATCTACAACGCCAACCAACAGGTCATCGGCAACAACGCTTCGCTCATTCAACCGGGACAGGCGTTCAAGATCCCTTGTTTGAATCTGCAAGACAAAGGGCCGTCGCTTGAGAAAGTGGCCGCAGGCGTGGCCGCGGAAGTCCGCGTCCTGTGTTCAAGGGAGCTGACAACATACTGCGCCGACGTGGCACCGGGTGGCGGGCGTGTGCTCGCGTGCTTTGCCGCTCACGAGGACAAGCTGTCGCCGGCGTGCGAGTTCGCGCTCTACAATTCGGCCTCGACTTTGGAGCGGACGGCCGTCGTCGCCGACTTTCTCGTTTCCCAGTGCGCAAGCGACGTCGCCAACTACTGTCAGCCGGTCCAGCCCGGGCAGGGACGGCTTCTCAATTGTCTGAAGCTGCACGGCGGGAAGCTGACGCCAAACTGCAGGGCCGCAGTTAGCATGGCTGAGCAGTGAATGGGGTTTGAAACGTCTGGTTGGGTCGGCAGCCGCACCATCGTGGGTGCCGCCGGCCCGACCGGATCCCTCGTTTCAATGCACCCGAGATAATCACTTTGGCGTCGATCGTATTGAGATACGCTGAGTGCTGTGCGTTGAGCGATTCCGGGTAGCGGCGCTGTCTTAGTTTGAAATTTATGAACGTTGACAGACCATAGAGCTGACCGCTTTTGTGGTATCCCTAGTGCAAATCATGGAGGCACCGAGATGGCTGGAACTGCCAAAGAGTTCTTGGAACGATGGAGGCAATCGTACGTATTTGCCGAAGCGCCAGGTTTCGCGACTCTTGACAATGTTTTGGACGAATGCTTTCGGGATGCCAAGGCAGAGGGCCACTCAGAGAACGATCTGACGGAAGCCGCCGGCGGGGATCTCCAAGCGTACGTTAAAGCCACAATTGTGAACGCGAGTGGTGGTTAGCGCCCGCGCCAACCATCAGTACGCGATCTGGTTTTGGCGAACTGGCGATGGTCGTTCCCTGGGCGCTTACTTGCGCACGCTGCAGCTAAAGTGATTGCCCTCGGGCCAATCGACCTGGGCGTCATCTCCCTTGATCCAAAACGTGATGCCGTGATCGGCGACATAGCGGGAACCTGAGCCGGAAATGGCGACCACGCCGATGACGACGGTGTCACCTCTTTCGAGCCGCACGGTTGCTGGCTCGGTCTCGAAGAAGGTCGCCACGATTTCGTCGGCCGGATTTCCGTTGCATTCGTAGAAAAACGGACCGCGCGCATCCATGAGCCCATAGCGTGCCTGAAGATCGGCGATGCGCAAATCATATAACCGCAGTGTGCACTGCCGCTTGTCGTCGGCTTTCCAGCAGTCGTTGCGGCCCTTGATCCAGCCGCGCTGTGTTGCCTTGAGCAGTTTCGTGGCTTCGCTTGCATCGGCGCCACCTTTGAGAGCTGCGAGGGCCGCGCGAAAGGTCTGGTTCAGCTTGCGGTCGAGTGCCGAGAGCTGTTGATCCGAGCAGATCAGGTTTTCGATGTCGCCCGAAGCTTTTTTGCAGTCGAAGGCAGGACCTGCGCCGCTTGAATTGTCCGTTGCGGATGTCGCATCGCCTTTGGGTGCATCGCCTTCGGCGAGTTGCCAACCCGCGGCCCACCCTTTCACGGTGCCGTAAGAAATCCGGCACCATCGCGTTTTGCGCGCGGCTTCACGCTCGGCCTGCGAAGCCTTTTGCCATTCGGCGAATGTAAGACCGCCTTGGCAGCCGAGGTTCTGGATGCCGTCAGTGTCGGCCGGCAGCTCACCGATCTTCGGGCTGTCTGGATTAGGTTCAGAGCGGACGATCAGCACCTCATCGCCCGTAAGTTCTGTGACACGGAAAAAGTCTGGACCATCCGCTGTGGCGCCTGCCGCGCGAGGATGGAGAATTGCGATGACAAGAATGACAACCCGGAACAAGCGCATTTGGCGAGGTTTGCCCACCTTGGTGGCGATGCAGGAAAGCCTTGAGACCACGTCCATCCTTTTTCTCACCCCAGTAATTCCGTGAATCCGTCAACCGACGCCTACGTCAACAGTGGTTCGGCGTCGCGTAACCCTTGAAACGTTCCGTCATCCATTCCACAGCGTGATAAGCGCTGTCGCGACCCGCGAACATGTGCGAGCCGCCGTCAATTACATGCAGCTTCACCTTTGCGCCTTCCCCACAGATCATTGACATGTACTCCTTTGTGATGTGCGGACGTACAAGATCGTCGCCTGTTCCTTGCGACAGGAACACTGGCGTTCCTGAAGGTGGAGCACCGGGAATATTGGCTTCCATGATAGAGCGCACCTTTGGGTGCTTGAGAGGATCAACTTTGAGAAATTTGCGTTCTAGGACGCGCTCATCATGCGCGAGTTTGGCGAAGTCCTCCAGCGTTTCGATGCAGTCGTGCGCCAAGGCTTCGAAATGATGGCGCGCATGATCATGTACGAGTTCATCCAGGGGGATGTCGAATACACGGGACCATGACAGTACTGTCATCGATGTGAGGCTTCTCCCGCTCACCGTTTCGCGGTCTTCCTCGAAAAGTTCAACGAGATTTGTGGCCGGGGCAGCGGCGGCCACGCCCACGAGCTTCAACTCCGGTGCATAGGACACGGCATATCTGCTGGTCTCCAGGGCGGCATGCCCACCTTGCGAATGTCCCCACACAGCAAAGCGATTGCTCGCGCCGGTACCTTTTAATTTCCTGGCTGCGCGCACGGAGTCGAGGATGTTGCGCGCGGCACTCTCACCAATGAGATAAGGGTGATGATCATTCGTCCCGAGGCCGATGTAGTCCGTCGCGACAACCACATAGCCTTTGGACGTCAGGTAATCGATCCCTTGGATGCTCGTTGCTGCGCTAGGTAAAAGCGTCGGCGCACACTTGGAGACAACGCCCGTCGTAGGATGTGCCCAGGCGACCACGTTGCGGGGTGTGCCAAGAACAGGTCCGGCAGGAAAGATGATCGCACCTGAGACGGCAACAGGATTGTTATCTGCGTCGGTTGATTTGTAGAGTATCCGATATGCTTTCGTTCCCGAAGGTGAGCCTCCCTTAAGGGGCCAAATTCGAAAGATCGTGCCGGGCGGTGCGTGCTTTAGAAGATTCAGCGAAACCTCTGCGTTTGCCCAAGCCTCCGTTACATCGAGCAGGCGGAACATCGCGCAAGTGATTGCCGAAAGTAGCCCCATACGTCCATTTTGTGGCCGGCAGACAGACAACTGCTTTTGAGGGAATGTCATTACACGCAGATCCAGGATTTGAAGCTCAACGCGTTTCAGTTGGCCCGCTCGACCGTCGTCTGCCAGGTTGTGTCCGCTGCGATGACGACGAACCCAGGATCCGTTCGCGTTTCCGGGGTGGCTGGTTGGTCGGTGATGAGAAGCACCAATCCAGGATGCATAAGTTCGGAGACCTGCTTTGCAAGGCCAGGGTCGGAGCGAACGCGGTTGATGAGGGCGGCGTCGGAGTCGACCAAGCCCAGTCCGGAATTTCTAATGCCGAGTGACTTCCAACGCAGCGATGCGTTGTTATTGTCCGTGCCGACCAAAACGAACACATGGGTGCCGAGCGGCTGATCGGGTTGGTTTATTTCTACGGAACCTTTGGTAACGATCCTGCCGTCCTTAAGGACATAGATCTCGCGGTCGGCACCACTGACGAGAAGCGAGGCAGCGTGCTGCATACCGGGGCTACGCTGCTGGGGTGGCAGCTTCTTTTTGGCCACCTGGGCAGCCGCGAGCGCCATCTCGTCTTCTGCCAGTGCGGACAGGATCGGGCCGGGATGCGTGACGAAGTTGGGTTCGCTGTGAGCGTCGGCAACGATGACGGGCGTGCCGACATGCGTGACGCTCCAGAGAAGTTCGGAGAATTGGTAGGGCAGGCGAATACAGCCGTGCGAGGCGGGATATCCGGGTAGCTTTCCAGCGTGCAGTGCCACGCCCGACCAGGTGAGCCGGTTCATGTTTGGCATCGGCGCATTGTTGTACGTGCTCGAATGGTGGTCTTTGTCTTTCTGCAAGATCGTAAAGACGCCTGTGGGCGTGGAATGCCCTTTCTTACCCGTCGAGCACGTCGACACGCCGATGCGCACGCCATTTCGATAGATGTGCACGCGCTGATCGGGCAGCGAGACGACGACGGCAACAGGGCCTTCGGCTGAACGTTCAGGATTCCAAAGGTACTGACCGGGCTTGAGGTCAGCGATTTGCTCGGCGAGTGCTGCGACAAGACCGCTCTTGATGAGCGCGGCTCCGGAGAGGCCGGCAAGGCCGGCTGCGCCAAAGCCTTTGAGAATTGCGCGGCGATTGGAAACGGTCATTCTTTTCGGTTCCCCTGGTCTCAGCTGACACCGAGCCGGCGCGGATCACAACGAAGCTCATTGCACATCGACTTGTGCTGGGCGAGTCCGATGGACCAATGGACGAATGGACCAATGTGCAGGAGAGCCGACAGCGTCGAAGCGCTTAAAACAGCCAATACTGCGGCAGCGCAATAAAGAAGCGTTGCTCACTGTACGAAAGTCTAAGGGCGAGGATGATCTTTGCTGAATTTGGATCGTGGCCTGACGGCAACGCTTTGCGGGGTATTCAGTGAGCGCACAGGTTTGGGGCAAAGTCCAAATACCGGGCCCCGGATTTCGTGCTAAGAATTACACGTTGTCCTTTAGTTGTTTTTTCGCGTGCCGCAGCCAATAGGAAGCGGGAAAAGGGGGGGTACCGTGTCAGTACCGAACGCTTTTCGTTATGGTCTCTTTTATCTGGCCATCCCACTTTTTTGCGCGATCCCCCATGTTGCGGTCCACGCACAGAACACCACTTGGACCGGCACTGAATCCACTGATTGGTTCGACTCGGACAACTGGAACAACGGCACTCCGGCCTCGAATGACGGGGCCTTTATCGATACCACGAGTACCAATGCAACCGTGGTCTCCGATCAGTCGACCAACGGAACGGCGACAGCCACCGACGTTGGCGTTGGCATTAGCAGCACCGGGTCGTTGACGATCGAGAATGGCGGCGTCCTTGACGTTGGCTCCACCTTTGAAATTGGATTTAACTCAGACAGCACCGGCACGGTCCTCATCACGGGCTCCGGTTCGACGTTGACCGTTGCCACCCAATTTTCGATGGCCAACTCGGGAACGGCTACGCTCACCGTCTCCGAAGGCGGCTCGTTGGTGGTTGACGGGGAGACGACAATTGAACTCTTCACAATCGGAAATGACTCCGATGCGGAGGCAACAATCAATATCGGCAGTGCCTCCGGTGAAACTGCCGTCGCCCCGGGCTCTATTACTTCAGCGGCGGATATTGAGATATCCACGGCAAAGTCGGTGACCTTTGTCTTCAATCACACCGACACCGAGACGGATGAATACACATTCTCGCCGGGCATCGTCGGAGACGCCGACATCAATGTCGAATCCGGCTACACGATCTTCACCGGCGACAACAGATGATGCCGAATCTCATGGCGTTGTCGGCCGATTGCTCGCCCGATTCTAGTCTCGCCCAGTCTCGTTTTTGATCATCGCGTTTGACTGACACCGGGCACGTGGTCGGCTGGGAACCAGTGAGGTTCGTCTAGTGTCGAACGCTTTTTCCATGAATTCCTATGTTGGCAAGCAGATACTCGCCCTGGTGCGCGAAGGCGACTTTGCTCATGCCGGAGAGGAGGAAGCGATTACGCTGGCGATGGACGCGGTGGCGAAGGCTCCCGATCAGCACATTCTCGATGCGGGCTGCGGGCGCGGCGGCACAGCCGCTTATATGCAAGCCCATGGATGGGGGCGGGTGACGGGCATCGACGTGGAGCCGAAATCAATTGCCTATGCGCGCGCGACCTATCCAGACGTGACGTTTCAATGCTGCAGGATCGAGGACGTCGCAACGGACCTGCAAGGGCAGTTCGATGTCGTGACCCTCTTCAACGTGCTTTACGCATTGCCGGATCACGTGGACGGACTGCGTGCGCTGGCCGCGCGGGCGGCGCCAAAGGCGCGGCTCGTGGTGTTCGATTACGTCGATCTCGGGACCTATCAAGACGCGCCTTTGATCGACTCCGGCAAGCCATTTCTGCCCAACCCACTGAAGCAGAGCGACCTTGGCGAAACGCTGATGCGAGGAGGGTGGAGATTGCAGGCGGTTAAGGATCTCAACGAGGACTACGCACGCCGGTACGTCGCGCTCGTTGACAAGATCACTGCTAAGCGCGAAGCGATCGAAGTGTTAGCCGGTGGCGATGCGTTCGCGCACGTGCTCGACCTTTATAGCGGTTTGCTCTCAGCGATCCGGCAAGGCCGGCTCGGCGGGGCTGTCATCACTGCCGAGAGATCGGATTGAGTCAGGACGGCAGTCAATCTGGGGACGGATGCTCCAATTTAGTTGTTTGATGCCGCCATTCGCCGTTAGCTAGGAGGCGGCCCTGTCCAAATGCAGGAGGCGGCGATGACCTCTGCCAAGGTTCTAGCTTATTCACTGCTCGCATTCGTGTTCGCGATTCAAGCGCAAGACGCATTGGCCCGAGATTGCAGCGCATCGGTCCTGCGCAATTGTTTTCCTCTGCCGCTGAAGTTCGTTGAGGGTTGGCCCCCTGCAAATTCTCAAGCCGCGACTCGAACGCTGGCGGCACCCTTCAGCTATATCGATCCGAACGGTTATGTCTGGAAAGTTCCCGCGGGCTTTCGCACCGATGGTGCGTCCATCCCGCGCGTCTTGCAGCCGATCACGGGCGGGCGCTGGACAAGAGACTACGTTCGCGCCGCGGTCGTCCACGATTACTATATTCGCAAGTGGTACAAGTTTCCCTCAGCGGTCCATCGGGTGTTCTATGACGCACTGCTCGCGAGCGGCACCAACGCGTCTTGGGCAAAGCAAATGTATGTTGCCGTCGATAACTTCGGGCCGGTCTGGGGCAACAAGCTGCGAACGCGTTGGACTGACCAGGGGCGCCGCCTATGGGACGCAGCCATGCAGCAGGAAGACCGCATGGTGGCGCACAACAAGCGCTACTCCGAGATGCTCAACGAAGGGTATCGGCAGGTGCAGGAGCGCTATCGCCGCGAGGCGCAGCTCAAACCGCATGAGCGCATGCGGATGGTCCAGATCCGCACCGAGCAGGATCTCGCAAGGGTTCTGGGCGATGTCCTCAAGTCAACGATCAATCCTGTTCTGCAAGGTCAGCAAAAGTGCGCCCTTGGCGCCGATGGGATCTATGATTGCGGGACGGCCGATTTGCGCGAAGGCGGTCGCGGCCGATGAGTTTCGAGGCCGTCGTCACAATTCGGGCTCTGTGAAGAGAAACCGAAGCTGGGACGCTTCACGTCTCAGATCAATGAGCCAAACAAGCTCACGCGCTTAGAACTTCGCGCTGCCTTTGAGGCCGACGGAGTGGATGTCGGTGTCGTCGCCGAAGTGGCAATCGTAGAAAACGCGGACGTTGGTCTCTCCCGCTGTGATCATCTCAAGACCCGCTGAGAGATCATAAAGCACCTCGTCTGTGCTGGCGCGAACGCTGAATGGCCCCACGCCGTCCGGTGCGCCCGCAAACGACGCCGAGACCGTCACGTCATCCTCGCTGAACCACGTCACACCGCCGCGCACGAACGGACGGAAGAGCGTGCCAGCCGTGGTCCACCACTCGGTGCCGACTTCGATCGCGGGTACGAGACTGTAGATCGTCTCGTCATTTCCATGGACGTTGAGGCCCGCGCCGTTGGCATAGGACTCGTTGACATCATCGAGGCCGACGTAGGTGGCGGCCGCATCGATCATCGGCTTGAAGAACAGGCTGGGCGTGCCCATCACGTAGCTGGCGTGCAGCCGGCCCTGGAACACGTCGATGTCGTAGTGCCCGTTGGCCGTTGCGGCAAAGTTGCCAAATGCCATCGGCCGCGTCGTGTCATACCAGCCGCGCCCCCCGCTCACGATGCCGGCGAGAAGGAGTGCGCCGGGATTGTATTTGAGCGCCACGCCGCCTTGCAGCATTTCGCCGTCGCTTTTGGCACCCGTGTCGGTATCGAGCGATGTGTTCTGGTAGCCTAGACCGAAGTTCAAGCGCCAGACGGGATCGAGCGCGACCTGCGCACCGCCAGAGAACTGCCAGGCTTGCTCGTCAAAGCCGATGTTTTGCGATGTTGCGTCTCGGTCTGTTTCGCGCCACTTGGCGGCTGCCCACACGCACTGGCCTTGTTTGTTGATGGCGGCCGCATTGCGGCCGTTGATACGGCAGCTCAACAAATTGTTCGAGAAGTCGAGGCTCGCATAGAGCGCAGCCAGCTGCGTGTCGGCATAGATCTCAGGCGAGAGCTGGTCGAGAGCGTTGGCCGCGGCGCCATCCGACGTCAGATTGGCAAGGCCAGCCAGCACACCGCCGAGCCCGCCGATACCTGCATCGTAGGCGTCGTTCAAGTTCTCGGCGATGTTCGTCTGGTTCTGATTGAGGCCGGAAACGGCGAAGTTGACGTCCGCAATGAGATGGACTTCTTCGTTTGGCGCAAAGACCAACTCATAGTTGACAAAGAGGGTGTCAGCGGTGTCAGCGACACTCAGGCCGTTGTTGATCGTGTTACTCGAATCGAGAATGAGGTAATCCGAGACTGGAGGAAGACCTGTGACGTTGACCTCGACCGTTCCGGCCAAGTCGGCCGTGCCAGAGACTGTCACGCTGTCAGAAGTCGCACCGTTGAGATCGACGACAAAAACGCCGCTGCTTGTTTGCACCAGATTTCCGGTCAAGGATGTCGTCTGCACCACTCCAACGCCACCCGGCGACAGCATGCCGGCGTTGGTCAGAGTGTTTCCGCGACCCAAATTGGCCGTTGCACCGGAGTTAAACAGACTACCGGCCATGTTGTTAAACACGTTAGCGCCGCTCCCGAGATCGACGTTGCCGGTGATGATGCCCGTGTTGTTGACCGTTTCGCTCCCGCTGTCGCCGAGAACAGCAAGACCCGACAAAGCTGACACCTCGCCGGCGTTGTTCAGTTCATTGTCGGCGCCCGCGCCGAACTGAATACCAACGCCCGAGTCCGAACCGCCTGTCACGCTGCCGGTTAGGATGTTGATGGTGATATCGCCGTTGGTGGTGTCGCCAGAACTCATGGCGAAGATGCCTCGGCTGCCGGTGCCTGTGGCCGAGACGATCCCTCCGCTGTTGACAATAACGTTTCCGCCATCGGCTTGAGCCGTGCCAGATCCGCCCGTCTCGGCAGAGACAATACTCAGAAGGTGGATGGCATCGGCATTGTCTCCCAGCGTGCCAACGTCACTATTGGTCACCGTTATGACACCGCCTGCAGCAGTGGCGTCTGTCGTCGAGGCGCTCGCGGTGGCTTCAGCGGAGGTATAGATGCCGTGCGCCTCGATCCCCTCGGTGGTGAGTGTCCCGGTGCTGGTAATGTCGATAGCGCCGCCGGTTGCGCTGTAGGTCCCCGAACCATGACTTAGAGCGCTAACTCGGGTGTCTACGGAAATGCCGTGGGCAGACGCTCCCAGCGTGCTGACGTCGGCGCTCGTTACCGTGATTGTGCCGCCATTGGATTGCGCCCCATCCGACCCATAGCCCACAGCAGTAGTTCGAGCTCTCGCGTAGATGCCCCTAGCATCACTTCCAAGTGTGCTGATATCAGCGCTCGTCACCGTGATGTCACTGCCGTTGGCCGTGGAGCCTGCCCCGTTGGAGGCGGGGGAGGAACTCGCCGTTCCACGGGCAAAGATTCCTATGGAGCTGCTACCCTGCGTGGTGATGGTTCCGGTGCTGATAATGTCGATGGCGCCCGCGGTTGCGCTGATTGTCCCCGACACTTCACCTAACGCCGAAGCGAAGTTTTCCCCGAAAATGCCGTAGGCACTATTCCCCGTCGTGCCGACATTTTCGCTCGTCACCGTGACATCACCGCTAGTCGCTATCGCGTCGCTTGCGTTAAGAGTCGTCGTGTAGGCGCTGGCGGCGCCACTGGCGTAAATACCGGTAGCAGAGTCACCCCCCGTGGTGATGTTACCGGTGTGGGTGATCTCAACGGCACCGCTCGTGCCTTCCGCTGCGCCTGAACCAGAGTAAATCGCAAAACCATATGTTGCCGCGACTATGCCGTATGCCGTATCTCCGACCGTGGTGATGGTGCCGGTGCTATCCACCGTCACGGGACCGGTTCCTGCTGAATTGCCGGCGACGATGTTGGATGTTGAAGCCAGGATTCCAGCCGCGTCTGTCGTGCTGATGCCTGGGATGCCGGTTGTGTCGCTGTGGATTGTGATGCTGCCACCGCTTGTGCTGGTGAAGTCAATTCCTTCCACCCCCGCATTCGGCGCGATGATTGCACCGTCGAGCCCCATGAGGATGAGGGTGTCGTAGCTCGGGCTGGTCAGCTCGATACCCTGTCCGAGATCGCCAGCGCCGACCGTCCCAGTGCAGGTCACTTCTGTTCCGGAGATGCCATCACAAGGTGGGGTTCCGGGCGCAATCTGTGCTTGGGCGCCGCTCGCGCCAGCAAGACACAACAGCAGCGTGGCAACGAGCGCGAGCAGAGGCGCGCACCTTTGCTGACCGCCCTGTTTCTCAATGCCGAGGCACGCCTGTGTTGTTGTGTTCACGCCACCAAGTACCGCGGTGGCACAGGCGTGCCATCCCGGCTTGACGCCCGCGCCGAGCGTCTTGAATGCTGTCACGACAACTCCCCCATCTTCGCGCAGATCCCTGCGCTAAATGGGTATCGATGCTCGCTGCCAACGCATATTGAAGAATCGTCATCGCAGTAATGAGCAGTCCTCATGATTGGTTGCGCGAGATGATACGTATGCGGATTCACCCGGCGCCATAGGCATGACCCGATGACACGACGTCACCACGCCGCGAGGGAGCTCTCGTGCGATCTCGCTTGCGAGTTCAGCGATGGCCCGCCATGTGTTGCGAATCAATCACAACTGGGAAGCAGGCTGACACCAAGCAGGTGCTCGCACCCCTGGAGGGCTTGCACTGAATAGGTGAAGTGACGGAAGCCGCGCAGTCAGCCCCGTCGGAAGAGTCCGATGACGAAGAGCAGCACCACAGCCCCGAGGGTCGCAGCGATGAGATTGCCCATCGTTGATGCGGGGAAAATGCCAAGCTGCGGAAGAATGTAGCCACCCACGCAAGCGCCGACGATCCCGACAACGAGATTGCCGATGAAGCCGAAGCCGTAGCCTTCGACGAGTTTTCCAGCGAGCCAGCCGGCAATGATGCCGATTACGATCCAGCCGAGTATGGACATGGGTTCGAGGACCATCAGATTACCCCCTAGTTGGCGTGGCGTGCAGCGGAGATTGTCTCTCTGTTTCGACGGGAGTGCAAACGATCTTCGCTTCTGGGCGCAGAGATTGGTGAAAAACCCCGCCTAGCCGCTCAGGCCTCATGCTAGGAAAGATCATAATCGCAGGGAGCCAACCTTAGGATTGCTTGGTTTCAACGGGGAAAAATGTCGAGAGCTTTCATGGCGCAATACAATGCAACAATGATCAGCGGCACGGAAGATTCCATTCCGGGATCGTATCCTTTCGAAGGGCCGGAGGACCTATTCGAGGCGACGTCGGACAAGATCGTGCACGCCTTTTTCAAGCACGTCGACAAGGACATCTTTCATCATCATGTCGACTACGAGGTGAACGCGGTGTCCAGAAACAAGGATACCGGCACCGTGTTGGCGATGGGCGCGCTCGTCATGGCAAACGGCAGCGAGTTGCCGTTCGTTCTTCGCATTTCGCGATAATCAATACGCTCCGCGGGCTCTGCTCAACGACGGAAGCCCGCGCCATCCGGCGCAGGCTCCCAGCTTCTTGCTAACGATTCAAAGCGTCTTGATCGACCGCTGATCAGTCGTTCGGCATCAAAACCGTGTCGATCACGTGGATCACACCGTTGGACGCAGCGACGTCGGCGCTTGTGACCGTTGCCTCGTCGATCTTGACGCCCGAAGTCGCATCAACCGTCAGCTCGTCACCTTCGACCGTCTTGGCCATTGTCTTCTTGCCCGCGATGTCGCCAGACATGATCTTCGACGGAACGACATGATAGGTCAGGATGGCGACGAGTTTTTCTTTGTTCTCGGGCTTCAACAAATCCTCAACGGTGCCTTTGGGCAGCTTTGCGAACGCCGCGTCGGTCGGCGCAAAGACCGTGAACGGGCCCTTGCCCTTAAGCGTATCGACCAGGCCGGCGGCCTTGATGGCGGTGACGAGTGTATTGAACGATCCCGCCTCGACGGCAACGTCGACGACGTCCTTCGTCTCAGCGCGTGCGCTGGCAATTGGCAACGTCAGGGCTAAAGCAATCGCAGCAAACGTACCAAGCTTCATGATGGAACTCCTCGAATTTCTATGACGATTTAGGGGTGCATTGTTCGCCCGCACACGGTCAAAGAGACGTCACAAAAGCGTGCGCCTCGCCAACACGTGCGCTGGATGACGGGGTTACGATCTTTCCGCGCGGTCAGATCACTGCGACATTCTGTGTTGCCCAGACCAGTCCTGGGAAATTCCACAGCAAGAAACGGATCGCGTGCGGCGATATGGTATGCTCAGCTGGCGGTGATGGTCGTGTCGTGGGCACCGATCGTCATTGACCTTGTCGCCAACGAAGGACAGCGAGAACGCAGTGGTGGTTCGCACGCCGGCAGCATTGCAGACCCGTAAGTCGCGCAAAGGCGACGACGCCCACTGGGACGCTGTCGTGGCGCGCGACGCCTCGTGCGATGATCGGTTCTTCTATGCGGTAACGACGACGCGCGTGTATTGCCGGCCGTCATGCGGCGCGCGGTTGCCAAAGCGCGAAAACGTGAGGTTCTTTGCCTCCGGTATGGATGCCGAGGCCGCCGGGTTCCGGCCCTGCAAGCGATGCAAGCCGGATGGAACATCGCGTGCGGTCGAGACGACACAAAAAATCGCTCTTGCGTGCCGATTGATCGAAACGGCCCAGACCGCGCCGGCGCTTGAAGATCTGGCAAAGGCGTGTGGTCTCAGTCCGCATCACTTTCATCGCGTGTTCAAGGCGGTCACCGGAGTGACGCCGAAGGGGTACGCGATGGCGCACAGACAGAAGCGCATCCGCGAGACTCTGAAGACGGGCGGAAGCGTGACGGAAGCAATCCACGAAGCAGGCTTCAACTCGAGTGGACGCTTTTATGCGGATGCGACACGCATGCTTGGCATGAGCCCGGCAGATTATCGCGCGGGCGGCAAGAACGCGCGGCTGCGATTTGCCGTTGGCAAGTGTTCGCTTGGGTCGGTCCTCGTGGCCGCAAGCGAACAGGGTATCTCGGCAATTTCTTTCGGAGACGATCCAGACGCACTCGTGCGCGCGCTTCAAGATCGGTTTCCGCAAGCAGAGCTCTTCGGCGGTGATGGCGCATTCGAGCAGGTGGTCGCGCGCGTTGTTGGCTTCGTCGACGATCCGGCCAACGGCATGGACCTTCCACTCGATGTGCGCGGGACGGCGTTTCAACATCGCGTCTGGAAGGCGCTGTGCAAGATCCCGCCAGGCTCAACCGCGACCTACGCCCAGATTGCCAAACGTATCGGCAACCCGAAAGCCGTGCGCGCAGTGGCTCAAGCATGCGCGGCAAATCCGCTCGCGGTGGCGATCCCCTGTCATCGTGTTGTCAGAACGGACGGAAGCCTTTCGGGCTATCGCTGGGGCGTCGAACGCAAGCGAGCGTTACTTGAGAAGGAAGCGAAGGACCGCTAAGCGCGGTCCCCCATCGAAAGTGTTTCTTCGTTGCTATGGTTGCGGCTGCGCGTGTGAGCAACTAAGTGTTCGCGAGTGATCCTTAAGGACGTCGGCATAACCCGCCGCGGATCGGTGCGAGGCATGAATTTGAGCCAACCAGGACCGTTCATGGGTAACCAATCAGCGAGACTCCGCTCCGCCTTCCTCAATTCAGATGCAAAATCTGATGTAACAATCGAACCTTCTCAGCGATTGTTCGTTAATCAGTTGCCCATCGTGGTCTGCTTGGCGGCGGGCCGATAATCCATTTCCCATCGGGGAGGTCTCATGACCGCAATTCCGTCGGCTCGGTCAAAGCCAAGCGCCCAAGGATCTTCTCCGGCCGCGCCCCTTCATGAGCGGCTACGCGATAGCCGGAAGCTTTCGCTGGATCTTGCCGCGCCGTTGAGCGACGAGGACCAAACGGTCCAAGCGATGGAAGACGCAAGCCCCACCAAGTGGCATCTCGCACACACGACCTGGTTCTACGAAGCTTTTATTTTGCGAGCCCATCTGCCCGGCTACGTGCCTTACTCGTCTGACTTCGATTTCTGCTTCAACTCTTACTACGAGGCCAAAGGCGACCGGCAGCCGCGCGCGCGGCGCGGGATGCTGACGCGGCCACCAGCACACGAAGTGCGCGAATATCGCGCCCACGTCGATGCCGCGCTTGACCGGCTCTTTTCACAAGGCGTGACGACGGATGCGTCCGATGAAGTCGGCGCACTCATTGAACTTGGTATTAATCACGAGCAGCAGCATCAAGAACTGCTGCTGACCGACATTCTGAGTTTGTTTGCGCAGAACCCGTTGCGCCCGGCTTACCGCACGCCGCAGCCAAAGCCGGAAGCGGTCGGTGCAGAGCCGGCACCGCTTAAGTGGGTCGCGTTTGACGGCGGCATTCACATGATCGGACACGGTGGCCGCGGTTTTGCCTACGACAATGAAGGCCCGCGTCATGACGCGTTGTTGCAGCCTTTCCGGTTGGCCGATCGCTGCGTGACGAATGGTGAGTGGCTGAACTTCATGGAAGACGGCGGCTATGCCGATCCGATGTTGTGGCATGCGGACGGTTGGGCGCGCGTGAACACACAGGACTGGCAGGCGCCCGGCTATTGGGAGCAGCACGAAGGGCGTTGGCATCAGATGACGCTGGAAGGTCTGTTGCCGATCGATCCGTGCGCGCCCGTTGCGCATGTCAGTTTCTACGAAGCGTTCGCTTATGCGCAATGGGCCGGCAAACGCTTGCCGAGCGAATTCGAATGGGAAGTCGCTGCCAGCGAATACGCAACAGACGGCAACGACCTTGCGACCAATGCATTGCGGCCGCGGCCGGCTAACGACGCCGGCGATGGCCGTCTGAAGCAACTCTTCGGCGATGTGTGGGAGTGGACGGCGAGCGCCTATCAGCCCTATCCCGGCTACCGCGCAGCGCCGGGCGCGATCGGCGAATACAACGGCAAGTTCATGGTGAGCCAGCAGGTCCTGCGCGGCAGCTCTTGCGCGACAGCGGGCGGGCATACGCGGCCAACCTACCGCAATTTCTTCTTTCCCCATCAGCGGTGGCAGTTTACCGGCGTTCGCCTGGCCGAGGACGCGGCATGAGGCTTGTGGAGACCGAGCCCACGGTTGCGACAAGCTTCGAGTTTGCCGCAGCCATTCTGTCCGGCCTTTCGGCGCCGGAAAAGTCGATCCCGTGCCGCTTCCTCTATGACGCGGCGGGCAGTGCGCTGTTTGAGAAAATCACCGCGCTTCCCGAGTACTATCCCACGCGCACGGAAATCGCGATCCTGGGCAGTTGCGCGCCGGTGATTGCGGGCGAGACGGAGCCGGGAACGGTGCTGATCGAGTTCGGCTCCGGCTCGAGCATCAAGACCGAGTTGCTGCTGGCCGAGATGCCCGATCTTTATGCTTACGTTCCAATCGACATCAGCAGGGCGGCTTTGGACGATGCGCAAGCGCGCATCGAAAAGCGGTTCCCCGGTTTGCGCGTGTTGCCGGTGTGCGCGGACTTCGCCAAGCCGCTGGCGATGCCGCACGAGATCGCGGGCCGTCCCCGCCTTGGGTTCTTTCCCGGCTCGACCATCGGCAATCTGGCGGAAGACGCCGCGGTCGAACTGTTGGCCAACATGAGCAAGATCGTCGGCAAAGGCGGGCGGCTTGTCATCGGTGCCGATCTGAAAAAGGACTCCAAGCAACTGATTGCCGCTTACGACGACGCGGCTGGCGTGACGGCGGCGTTCAATCTCAACTTGCTCAAGCGTGCCAATCGCGAGCTTGGCGCCAACTTCGACGTGAGCCAGTTCGATCATCTGGCGACCTATGATGCCGACAAGGGGCGTGTTGCGCTTTATCTCGTCAGCCAGGCTGATCAGACGGCGACCGTGCTGGGCCGCGAATTTGCATTTGCGGCGGGCGAGCACATCCACACCGAATATTCCCACAAGTACGATGTCGATGGCTTCCAGGCGATGGCAGCACGGGCGGGCTGGCAGCCGGTCAATGTGTGGACCGACGAGCAGCGCCTTTTCAGCGTGCATGAACTACGGGCGGCTTAAGCGTATGCCTTCTTAAGGCGAATTGCGCTAAGACGTTTTCCATGACCTGGCACAAGGACGGCCCCGGCGCGCGGCGCGGTTACCATCACGGCAACCTGCGCGAAGCGTTGATCGCGGCCGCACTCGACCTGATCTCCAAGAAAGGCGCAGCGGGCTTCACGTTCGCCGATGCCGCGCGCGCGGCCGGTGTCAGCCCGGCAGCCCCCTACCGGCATTTTCGCGATCGCGACGCGCTGATGGCCGACGTGGCGCGCCGCGGCTTTGAGATGTTTGCCGACGCGCTGGCGCGCGCTTGGGACGGCGGTAAGCCTGGCCCGCGAGCCGCGTTCGAGCGGCTGGGGCGCGCGTACCTGGCGTTCGCCAATAAAGAGCCGGCACTCTACGCGGCGATGTTTGAATCCGGGATTCCGCTGTCCGATTACCCGGACGTGCGCGAAGCCGGCGATCGTGCGTTCGCGGTGTTGCGCGAAGCGTGCGAAGGCGTTGTTGCAACCTTGCCGAAGGAGCGCCGTCCGCCCGCACTGATGATGGCTTTGCACATCTGGTCGCTCAGCCACGGCATCGCGTCTCTGTTCGGGCGCGGGGATGACGCGCGCCGCCCGATCCCAATGACGCCGGAAGAATTATTGGAGGCGGCGGTGCTGATTTATCTGGGCGGCTTGGGTGTGCCGGGGGAATAGGGCTATCTTCCGCTTCGTCGTCAACCGCGATTTCGCGCCCGAATTGGTGCGGCGCAGAATCGACAAGGGATAGAATCGAATGCAGAATTTAGGCGAGGGTGGTGGATCACCCTCGCCCAGATGCGAACGCGCAGACGTTGCCCGACGCGCGTAGCACCTTAACTGAGTCCCTTACTTGTAGCGTTTCTGCGTCCCGAGTTTAAGCGTCGGGCGCGTCCTTGGGCCAATTTTGCACAAGGACTAACATTCATGTCGAAGAAAACGGTGCGGCCCGGAAAATCGGTTCCTGATTCCGGCATCTATAAATCGAGCAAATCTGGAACGCGCGCCACGATGGTGCAGGGTGAACCTGCTCCCCCAACACCGAAGCGCGGTGAAACTTGGCGACAGGTCGTCAACACTAATCCAGATCGTTGAGCAGAATTGGCTGGCGCGGGCAAAACCTGCGTCAGCCTCCATTTATCTATCACGCGAGGGCATTCTATGACTTGGTATGTTCCCAAGGTCCAAGAAACACAAAAGGGCAAATACTACTATGGCGTCATCTGTCCCAACGCGGGCCACCTGCTTGTGATCGAGGAGGATCCGAGCGAGGGCGGCAATCGCTATCCAGCGGCGGAGGTTCTTGTCTCTTGTCACCTCTGCCAACGAAATCACCTGTTTGACGTGAGCGAAGTTAAATCGCGTAGGGCAACTGGCGACGAGTGATCGCCTCCTCCTGTCCATTGACGCGATTTGGTTCAGGCGCCCGCACCGCCGGAATAGCGCGGCGTCGTCCGTTCCCGGAATGTGGTGGGTGCATCTTTACCGCCAGGCCCCCACTCCCCATCTGAAGGAACGGCGGCAGGCCGCCCCGGCCGCTCGGCACCGAATTTCCGGACCTCCCCCTCTTGACGGCGCCACAATCCGATGCCACCTATGTTAATGTGATAAACATTCACATGAGGACGAACGCGCGATGACTCAGGTTGTGGCAACGTTGGACGATTATGGCCGGCCCGCATGGCTCTTGGTCATGGTCTTGGGGTTCATCCTCTTCTGGCCCATCGGGCTGGGAATTCTGGCCTATATGATCTGGAGTGGACGCATGGGATGTGCACGCAACGGTGACTTTACCCGCTGGCAACAGCGCATGAGCGACAAGTGGGATCGAAATAGGGGGCGCTGGGGCCGCCACGGCGGACCATTCGCCTCGAGTGGCAACGACGCCTTCGACGAATACCGCGAGGAGACCTTGAAGCGGCTCGAAGAAGAGCAGCGCGAGTTCCGCGAGTTCCTGAGCCGCCTTCGCAAGGCAAAGGACAAGCACGAGTTCGATCAGTTCATGGCTGAGCGTCGCTCACGTCCGGCGAGCGGACCCGAGACGGGACCCTCCGCAGCCTAAAGCGCACGCCACGCGAACAAGACACAAACGGCAAAGCCGGGATCTCACTGTCGAGGTCCTGGCTTTTTTTGCGCATCGAAGGAGCTGCTAGCGCGTCGCCTTGTCGAGATTGACGGCGGTCTCTAAGCCTTTGACCGTGTCGAGACCGCGCGTGCCGGCGAGCTTTGCGCCATAAAGGTTGGCGCCAGTGAGATCCGCACCCGTCAGATCTGCACCGGAGAAGTCGACCATCGACAGATCGGTCTTGACGAAATTCGCATTCCTCAGATCGGTGCCGACAAAGCGCGAGAACGTCAGATCGGCGCGATCCATGTTCGCGTCTTTCATCTCGGCGCCGGAAAAATCGCACGACTTCAAAACGTTTTTCATCAGCGAGGTTATCGTGCCTTGCCCGGGGCGCGCCTCAAGCGGAGAAAAGTCTGCTCCTGTCAGGTTGGCGCCGCGAAAGTCGGCACCCGACAGATTGGCCATGACGCGCACGCCCACCATGTTGGCGCCGGAAAAATGCGGCGCATCGGCGAGGTTCTGAGAAAGATCGTCATAGACGGTCGGGCGGAAGATCGTTGCACCCGACAGGTTTGCACCGGAAAGGTCGGCGCGAATAAGCACCGAGCGGTCAAGCCGCGTGTGCGAAAGATCGGCACCCTTCAAGTTGGAGCCGGTGAAATCAGCACCGTAAAGATCGGAGCGCGTGAGGGTTGCACCTTTGAAGTCGAGGCCGGCAAGATCGAGATAGGTGAGATCGTGGTTGGAGTAGTCCAGCCGTTCGCCGGGCTTGGCCTTGAACAGCGCGGACGTGATCTCTCGGACAGTAAAATCCGCATCCGGTGACACGGGCTCAGTGTCAACGGCTGCCGCGCTCGAAGCGAGGCCGATCAGGGAAATCAGAGCCGGTGCTGCAAGAGCACGGGCTGCGCGCAGTGCTCGCATAATCTTTTTTCCTCACGCCCCGCCGAGGGCGCTTTACTTATGATTGGTGATCACTGGCGATCTCTCAAGAGGTTCGCAGCGTTAATTCAAGGAAATGTGTGCGAGACGGCTGTGCTGTAACTGCAAAGACGCGACTAATGATATAGCGTTACGGCTTGCCGTAGCCGCCGCCGGTCGGCGTGACGATGATGATCGCCTCACCGGGTTCCAGCACCGTTTGATCGCAACCTTGAAGTTGCTCGACGTTGCCGCCGGTGCGGCGCACCGCGTTGCTGCCCGTTTCGCCCGGCTCGCCACCGTCAAGACCGAACGGGCGGACCTTGCGGTAGCCCGACAGGATTGCGCAGTCCATGCGCTCCAAGAATCGAATGACGCGGCGCGTGCCGTCGCCGCTGTTTGACGCGCCCTTGCCGCCCGAGCCGCGCCGGATGGAAAATTCCTCCAACAGCACGGGGTAGCGCAACTCGAGGATTTCAGGATCGGTGAGACGCGTGTTCGTCATGTGGACCTGTACGGCGGCCGCGCCGTTGAAGCCGGGACCGGCGGGTGCGCCCGAGCAGATCGTTTCGTAATATTGGTAGGTGGCGTTGCCGAACGTCAGATTGTTCATCGTGCCTTGAGACGAGCCGAGTGCATTGAGCGCGGCAAAGAGAGCGTTCGTGACGATCTGACTGATCTCAACATTGCCGGCGACAACGGCGGCTGGGTAGGCGGGCTTCAGCATGGAGCCGTCGGGGATGACGACCTCGATTGGCTTGAGGCAGCCGGCGTTCATGGGGATCGGCTCATCGACCATGACGCGGAAGGTGTAGAGAACGGCCGCGCGCGTGACCGGCTCGGGCGCGTTGAAGTTGCTGGGCTGTTGCGGGCTCGTGCCCGTGAAGTCGACTTTGGCGGTGCGTGCAATGCGATCGACCGAGATGCGCACTTCGACCGTCGTGCCTTGGTCGGTCTCTACGCGGAAGTGGCCATCCGACAGCCGCGACAGCAACGTACGCACGCTCTCCTCGGCGTTGTCCTGAACGTGGACCATGTAGGCCTTGACGACGTCGAGGCCGAAGTGGTGGACCATCTTGCGCAGCTCGGCTTCGCCCTTGGCGCTTGCAGCAACCTGCGCCTTGAGATCGGCGATGTTCTGGTTGGGCTGGCGCGCGGGATATTTGGCGCCTTCAAGAAGCGCGCGCGCTTCGTCTTCCAGAAAGCGTCCCTGATCGACGAGCTTCACGTTGTCGATGTAGACGCCTTCCTCCTCGATGGTCGTTGCAAGAGGTGTCATCGAACCCGGCGTGAGGCCGCCAACATCGGCGTGGTGGCCGCGGCTTGCCACGTAGAACAGGAGCTCGGAGCCCGCCTCGTCGAACACCGGCGTGACAACGGTGATGTCGGGCAGGTGGGTGCCGCCATTGTAGGGCGCATTGAGCATGTAGACGTTGCCCGGGCGCATCTCGTCGCCGCGCAAGCGGATGATCGTTTCCACCGAGCGGTCCATCGAGCCCAAGTGGACGGGAAGATGCGGGGCGTTGGCGACGAGGTGGCCGTCGGTATCGAACACGGCGCACGAGAAGTCGAGGCGCTCCTTGATGTTGACCGATTGTGCGGTGTTGCGCAGAGCTTCGCCCATCTGCTCGGCGATGCCCATGAACAGATTGTTGAAGACCTCAAGGAGAACCGGATCGGCCTTGGCGCCCAGCTTTTCGCGTTGGCGCGGCTCGGTGCGGCGCAGGACGAGGTCGTTGCGGGGCGTGACTTCGAGTTGCCAGCCGGGTTCGATGACCACGGTCTGATGCGCTTCGATCACAAGGGCGGGCCCCATGAGGGTGTCGCCGGAAGTGAGGTCGTTGCGCAGGCGCACCGGGACATCGTGCCAGCCACCGCGGGAGAAAAAGCGGGTTGTCTGTGCGCCTGTTGGTGCATTGGTCGGCGTGTCGGCAGCGGCAATTACGCTGGTCGCATCGGCCGTCTCACCACCGCCTTCGGCTTCGACCTCGATGGCGGCAACAAAGATTTTCTTTTCCGGTGATATGAAACCGAAGCGCTGACGGTGCACCTCCTCGAAATCGCGCACCATGAATCCCGGTTCGGACAACAGTACGGGAAGCGCGGTGTCGGTGGCCTCATAGCGCAGGTGCACGTAGCTGTTGATGGCAATGTCGTCATGCTCGACGCCCTCATCGAGCAGCTCTTCGGTGGCCGCATCGCCGAGCTCGTAGGCGAGGCTTTCAATCCTGCGCATCGTTTCGGAGTCGAGGGGGGCCTCGATCGAGCGCTCGCGGCTGGCGCGAATATGGGCCAGACCCATGCCGTAGGCCGAAAGGAGACCTGAGAGCGGATGGATCAGCACCGTTTCGATGCCGAGGATGTCGGCGATCAGACAGGCATGTTGGCCGCCGGCTGAGCCGAAGCAGTTGAGAGCGTATTCGGTGACGTCGTACCCGCGCTCGACCGAAATTTTCTTGATGGCGCCGGCCATGTTCTCAACCGCAATGCGGATGAAGCCATCGGCGACTTCTTCCGCGCTGCGTCCGTCGCCGACCTCGGCGGCGAGATCTTTGAATGCGGCGCGTACCGCGTCGACGTCCAACGGCTCATCGCGGCTGGGACCGAAGATCTTCGGAAACACGTTGGCGTCGAGCTTGCCCACCATGACGTTGGCATCGGTAACGGTGAGTGGGCCGCCGCGGCGGTAGCACTTGGGTCCGGGATTGGCGCCGGCACTTTCGGGCCCGACGCGGAAGCGCGCACCGTCGTAGGTGAGGATCGAGCCGCCACCAGCCGCAACAGTATGAATGTGCAGCATGGGCACCGTGAGACGTACGCCCGCAACGGTCGTTTCGAATGAGCGCTCGTAGTCGCCGGCAAAGTGCGACACGTCGGTTGAGGTGCCCCCCATGTCGAAACCAATGACGCGATCAAGGCCGGCGAGCTTGGCGGTCTCGGCCATGCCGACAACGCCGCCCGCCGGACCAGAAAGTATCGCGTCGCGGCCGCGGAACATCTGTGCGGATTTCAAACCGCCCGACGATGCCATGAACAACACGCGCGTATCTTCGTGGGGCAGCGCATCTGAGACGTGATCGACGTAGCGGCGCAGAATGGGGGAGAGGTAAGCATCGGCAACGCTCGTATCCCCGCGAGCGACAATCTTGATGAGGGGGGAAACGTCGTGGCTGGCTGAAATCTGGGTGAAGCCTAGCTCCTGGGCAAGCTCGGCCGCCTGGCGCTCGTGGTCGGGATAGGCGTAGGCGTGCATGAAAACGATCGCTATCGCATCAATGCCGGCAGCGCGCGCTTCTTTGAGGTGAGGCTCCAGCGCGAACAGGTCGATGGGGGTTTCGACAGTTCCGTCGGCGCGCACGCGCTCTTCGGCCTCTACGACGCGCTGATAGAGCATCTCAGGTTTGATGATGTTCTTGGCAAAGATGTACGGGCGGGCCTGCGTGCCGATTTCAAGCTGGTCTTTGAGGCCTTTGGTGATGACCAGCAACGTCGCGTCACCCTTGCGTTCCAGGAGCGCATTGGTGGCAACGGTCGTTCCCATCTTGACCGCGGCGATCTGCTCAGACGGGATGGGCGCATCGGTCGCTACGCCCAGGAATTGACGAATGCCTTCAAGGGCCGCGTCGTCGTAGGTGCCGGGGTTCTCGCTGAGGAGCTTGCGCGCCAGAATGCGATTATCGGGTGTGCGTGCAACGACGTCTGTGAACGTGCCGCCGCGGTCAATCCAGAAGTGCCACTTCCCGTCGCTGCTGTGCCCCGACATCGGTCCGTTCCGAAATTTTCCGCTGCAATGTCAGCTATCGGGCAGCGCTCAAGGCGTCAACCGCAGCCTCTCGTTTCCGGTGAATGGGCGCCACCCAACATGAAGACATCGTAAGATTCCGAAATTTGTCTGAAATTTCGCCAAGAGTCGTGAAGGCAATACGTGGTGGATGCTTCAAGTGGCGGCGAAATACCCTTAAGTGTAGGCGATGTTTTTTGCAGCGGTCTCGAAAGCATTTGGATTGAATGAGGGTGGCGCCACGCGCGGCACGCTGGCTTCGCTTTGGAAAAGGCTAGCGTTGCTTCGCTCCAAGCAAGAGACGCCGGTTCATTTGACCGTTGCGTTTACGATTGCCGTCACGACGCTGTCGGCCAAGATGGCGAAAGCGGACGGTGTTGCCTTGCCTGTGGAGGAACGAGCATTCGAGCGCTTGTTCTCCATCCCCGAAAATGAAGCCAAGAACGTCCGCCGGCTTTATAGTCTTGCCGCAAAGGATACGGCAGGCTTCGAGGTTTATGCCCGCAAAATCGCCACGCTGTTGCGGGGCGAGCCCCAGCTTTTGAAGTGCGTGTTCGAATGCTTGTTTTGCGTTGCTGCCGCTGACGGCATTCTCCATCCGGCCGAGGACCAATTTCTGGAGATCGTGGCGCAAGAGTTCGGTCTGAGCCGAGGTGAGTTTCTATCTATTCGCGCGAGTTTCATTCACGACCCCGACAGCCCCTACGACATCTTAGGTGTGCGGCCAGAGGTTTCGGACGAAGACCTGAGGTCTCGCTACATTGCACTCGTGCGCGAACATCATCCCGATCGATTGATGGCGAGCGGGGTGCCCGTCGAGTTTCGTGTTGCGGCAGACCGCAGGCTTGCGGCCATCAATGCCGCCTACGAGGCGATCCTGGAAATGCGCGGGCGCAAGCATGGCGCTTCGGAGGCGCAACATCCGTGACACTGATGTGCGACAGCGGCCTCGTCGGCACGCTGCGGCCTTCGCCCAATTCGGGCGCGCGCCGCAAGCAGGCCTCGCCACGTCTGATCATCCTGCACTACACCGGCATGGTGTCGGCCGCAGACGCGATCAATTGGCTTTCCAATCCTGAAAGCGAAGTATCCTGTCACTACGTTATCGACGAGGCCGGACACATAACGCAGATGGTGGCCGAGTCGATGCGCGCCTGGCACGCAGGCGCCTCGCACTGGGCGGGAGAGAACGACATCAACTCGCATTCGATTGGGATTGAGATCCAGAATCCCGGCCACGAGCGCGGGTATCCGGAGTTTCCTTCGGCGCAGATGCAGGCCGTTGCCGAGTTGTGTCGGGATATCGTCGGCCGGCACGATCTGAGGCCTGAAGCTGTGCTCGGACATTCCGACATTGCGCCAGGGCGCAAGATCGATCCGGGCGAGAAGTTCGATTGGGCGTGGCTTGCAGAGCAAGGCGTCGGTCACTGGGTCGCGCCTGCGCCCCTTCAAGCGGGCAACGAAGGACTCGGGCTTGGAAGCGAAGGTCCGGCCGTTTCGGAGGCGCAAAGGTTGCTGCGCTTGTATGGATACAATGTGGAGGCGCACGGCTGCCTCGATGAAAAGACGCAGAAGGTCTTGCGCTCCTTTCAACTGCACTTCCGCCCCGCTTGCGCTGACGGTCGGCTCGATGCCTCCACGCGCGATACACTGGAGCGCCTGGTCGCCGCGCTGCCTGTTCGTGTGACGAGCTAGTCAGCTCACGGCTGGCTGTGGAAATTCTCGCGTGCTTGGCGCGTTGCCTGGGCGTTCTTGTCGGTAATGTAGAAATCGCCGAGGACGAGGACGTCCATATCGGTTCTCAAGAAACAAGAGATGGCGTCTTCGGGCGCGTTCACGACCGGCTCCTGCCGGTTGAAGCTTGTGTTGAGAATCACATGAATGCCGGTGAGTTTGGCGTACTCCTCAATCACCGCATAGTAACGCGGGTTGTTCTCGCGATCGACGGTTTGCAGGCGGCCAGTGCCATCGACGTGCACGGCGGCGGGAATGAGATCGACCTTTTCTGCGCGCACCTTCGGTGCCATCGTCATGAACGGGTCGGGCTGGTTCAGTTCGAAGTACTCGGAGACATGCTCGACCAATACGGCCGGAGCGAAGGGCCGGAACGCCTCGCGATGCTTGATGCGTGCGTTGATCAGATCCTTCATTTTCAGACTGCGCGCATCCGATAGGATCGAACGGTTGCCAAGCGCACGCGGGCCGATCTCGGCGCGGCCCTGGAACCACCCCACGATCTTCTCGTCCGCCAAATCGCGCGCCACTTTTTTGTGCATCTCCGCAGGCTCGATCCGCGTGTAATCCAGCCCCGCCTTATCGAGCGCCCGCACGATATCCGCGTCCCCAAAACCGGCGCCATAGAACGGGTGCGTCATCACCATCCGGCGCTCAAATCCAAGCGTGTGGTGGTAGTGATAGAGCGCGCTGCACAGCGTAACCCCGCTATCCGAAGCGATCGGCGGCACCCAAACCCTCTCGTAGTCGGTGTCGCGCAGGACACGCGCATTGGCCACGCAATTCAGCGCAACGCCGCCGGCCAGGATGAGGTTGCGCGACGGGTGGGTCCGCGAAAGTTCGCGCGCCATGTGCAAGATCGCTTCCTCGGTGGTCTGCTGAAGCGCAAAGGCAAGATCGCGATGCAGGTCTGTCATCGGGCCATTCGGTGTGCGCGGCGGACCGAACGCCTCAAGAAACTTGTCCTTGAACGGCCTAAGCAGGCCATGCGTGTCATATTGGATGTAGTCCCGGTTGATGGCGATGCGCCCGCCGGGCTTCAACTGAATGATATCGCGGAATTGGGGAACAAAGGTCGGCTCGCCGAAGGCAGCGAGCGCCATCACGATCCCCTCATTGAACACCTTGAAACCGAGATGCTCGGTCACGCACGTGTACAGCATCCCGAGGCTGTCGAACGGATGGTCATGCCATATGCGTTCGACGCGATTGCCGGTGCCTGTGTAAGCGCTCGTTGCAGTCTCATCCCCGTAGCCATCCATAATGAGGATCGTCGCCTCATCGAACGGCGAGACGAAAAAGATGGCAGCATGCGCGTCGTGATGGGGAACCTGCACAATCTCGGGCAGCTTCGTGTAGCCAAATCTCTCGTAAAGACCGACCCGAATTCGTCCCGGCTGATTGAGCAGCGTCGTTCCCTGCGTGGGACGCGCACTCGGCCAGAGCAGGTTGAGGCTTTGCGGCAGCTTGTCGGTCACCGCATTGTAGTTCATCCGCCATAGCCGCCCCATGTTCCACGGCGTGGTCATGACATCGATATCTCCGATGTCGAGGCCCTGGCCCTTCATCGCGGCTCGCAGCGCCTCATGCGGAAACCTTTGCGTGTGCTTTTCGCGATTGAATCTCTCTTCCTCGTAGACGTAATCGGGAACACCGTCGTTGAGCAGCGCGATCCCGGTGTCGTGCGTTTGCGTCGTGATGCCAAGAACCTTCACACTTCCCCCCTGAGCGGTGCCGCTGCTTCAATTGGCAACTTTATAGCAATTGCGCTGAACAATGGCGTGGTGACCACCGGATCGACGCCTAAGCGCCGCCCGCGCGTGGTGTTAGCAGATACGGACTTGACGCGAAGCCCTCTTCTCACCTTATTGACGGGACCAGCCGGCCGGACGGCCGCTGCCGGATTTGCGGGCGACTGTGGCCCATACAAAGCAAGGTCGGTGGAGGAAAGTCCGGGCTCCATGGAGACACGGTGGCGGTTAACGGCCGCCGGGGGCAACCCCAGGGAAAGTGCCACAGAAAGCAAACCGCCTCGGCTTCGGTCGAGGTAAGGGTGAAAGGGTGCGGTAAGAGCGCACCGCGTTGGCGGTAACGTCAGCGGCAGGGCAAACCCCACCGGGAGCAAGACCAAATAGGGGTGGCCGGGCGTGCGCGGAAACGCGGGGCGCCAGGTCCGTTTCCAGACCCGCCACCCGGGTTGGTTGCTTGAGGCGCGCAGCGATGTGCGTCCCAGATGAATGGCCGTCGCGGAGGGTCTTGGCCAACACTCGGCATGCCGGTGTTGGGCTGCCCTCCAGACAGAACCCGGCTTACAGGCCGGCTGGTATTTTTTCTCTGCCGGCGTTGCAGCGTCCGACACCGCTCACAGGCAATTCGCCCATGGAGTTCATGGCAAATGCGTCGCCAAAGGCTGCGAAACGTTCTCATGGCGACGCTTGCAGCTGCTGCAGCCATCGCACTATGCGAACTCAGTTTGCGGGCGTTCAATCTGGGCCCGCAGATTTACGCAGTCGCCGACGGGATGTTCCGGCTCTCGAGCGACCCTCAGGTCGGCTATGAGTTGCTTCCAGGGGCGCAAGACGGTGCCGACTCTATAAGTTCGAAAGGCCTCCGGGATCGCGAATATTCAGTGACGAAACCGGCGGGGGTCTTCCGAATCGCTGTCATCGGAGATTCCGTCGCCTTTGGCTTTGAAATCCCCCAACGCGAAGCCATGCCCAAAGCACTGGAGCGGTTGCTGCACCGGCCCGGTCCTAGCGCACCACCGCACGAGGTTTTGAACTTTGGAGTCGAAGGGTATTCGTCAGCGCAAATTGCACGGCGCATGGTAACGACTGTCTCGCGTTATAATCCTGACCTTGTTGTCTACCTGTATTGCCTCAACGATCCGGACTCAGGGTGGGATTATATCCAACAGATTCTTGTGGACCAATTGGATCGACCTGAAAAATCAATGGTCGTATCCCAGCTCGGCCATCCTCGCTCACTGCTTTCCCAGTTTCGGGTTTACTGGCTGGCAAGAACGGCCCTCTCCTCCTTCGGGCCAGAGCCGGAGGTGAAACTCGCCTTGTATGAAGAGGAAGCGTCTTACTTCGCAGCGCTTCACGCGAGACGCGGGATGAAGTGGAACGCCACGGTGCGAAACATCCAGCAAATCGCGGCCGAAACGCACAAAATCGGTGCTGTCTTCGTCGGCGTCATCTCTCCAATTTTTCACGCGAACGGGCAGGTCTATCGCGACAATTACCCGCTGAGCGAGGTCCATGGTCAAGTCGCCGATGCTTTCCGTTCTGTCGGCGCCCACGTTCTCGACCTTGCTCCCACATTTGCGAAATTCCCCACGACGAATAAGGAGCCAGCCGGTTTCGACATCCTCCATTACTCCGTCGATGGCCATCAATTCGTTGCGGCCGCCTTATTAGAATTTCTGTTGAACGAACGCCTCCTCCCAGACTTGGGCTCCGGTCCCTCTTGAGAACTCCGCCTGCCGGGTTGGTTGCTTGAGGCGCGCGAGCGAACGTCCAGAAAATTGGATCCTAGCGATGTTATCTCTCGGTGCGAAAAGCAGTTGCCGCGATTGATCAAGACGTCCAGAGCACGCGAAGCAATCGCGACCTGGCGTCGTTGTCTGAAACCAATCGACGCGACTGAATGCCGACTGCGAAGCCGACGCGGCTACGAACTCACCTGCGACACCAAGGCCTTTGCATCCTTGCTGGGAAGCCGCGTCCTGACGCCTAACCAAAACACCGGAAGCGAGAAGGCAGCAATGAGAACCAAATCGATGCCGTGGCTGATGAGGCCAAGGCCATTGCCGTAGTTGCCCACATACGAGAACGCGGTAAGGCCAACAACATAGATCCAGAACCAGACCGACTCGCGGACGTTCAATTGCCCCCAAGGATCTTTGCGGAGCAAACGAGTAACGGTCAAAGCCGCGACTCCGACAAGAACCAGCACAAACACCTTCCAGTTGGTCTCCCAGCCAGTCCAGTAAACCACGTATGCAGTCATCACAAAGCCGACTATCGAAAAAGGCAGCACTTGTGTCAGTCGGAACGGTCGTTCGTGGTCAGGAAGTTGATAGCGAAGCGCGGCTAGCGAAATTGGCCCGAACGCCAGTGAGAGAACAGCAGCGGAGCTGATAAGACCGACAAGTTCAGACCAAGCCGGGAACGGTAATAGCAACAAGAAACCCACAGCGAAATTAAACAGCAATGCCCATGCCGGAACTCGAAAGCGGTTCAGGCGCATGAAGACTTTTGGGAAATGTCCGTTCGCGGCCATCGCATAGTTGATCCGCGACGTTGCGCCCATGAAGGCAATGCTGGTGCCAGACGGGGACAGAAAAGCGTCGAAATAGAGCACTGCCGCAAGCCACTGCATACCAAGTACCACGGCGAATGCAGCAAATGGCCCTGCCGCCGCGGTCTCCGAAATACGATTCCAGCCATCAACAAGGTGTTCCGGCGGAACGCCGCCAATGAATGCCACCTGCAGCAGCACGTATATGACCAGACTGATAACCACAGCTCCGATCATCGCCAGAGGAACGCTGCGTTGCGGGTCTGTGGCTTCGCCCGCCATGTCGATCGCCGTGCGGAAGCCAAGGAAAGAAAACACGATGCCGCCCCCCGATACCGCTGCGAACACGCCCGCGGCTCCGTTTGGGGCAAATCCGCCGTGGGCACTAAAGTTGTCGACTTGGAATCCCGCAATGATGATTGCGGCAGCCGCCAGCACGGGGATGACAAGTTTCCAAAACGTGATCGCAATGTTGGCCCGCGCCAGCCAGTGAACCCCAGCGAGGTTGAGCCCCGTGAACAGCGCCAGAAGTATCGCGGCCACCGCCACACCAGAAAGAGTCAAGACGCGGTCCCCAGCCTCGATGGTCGTGAGCCAAGGCAGGTAGTTGGTTGCATATTGCAGAATTGCGGTGACCTCGATCGGCGCCGTCGCCACGTAGGCGATCCAGCACAACCAGCCGACAAGGAAACCGCACAACGCGCCATGGGAGAAGTGCGGTTTGCGGGAAATTGCGCCCGCGAAAGGCAGCATCCCCCCAAGCTCTGCGTAGACGAGTGCCAACAGCAGTGCCACGCCACCGCCGATAAACCATGAAATGATGGCAGCCGGTCCGGCGATCTGAGCTGCATAAAGGGAGGCAAAGAGCCAACCCGAGCCAATGATACTGGTGATGCCCGTAAACAGCATGGCCACGGGGCCGACCCGACGTCGCAGCGGGCCGTCCTGCCCCCCAACTTTCTGATTCATGGCTGTCCGTCCCTTTGACACCACCTTAGCACTCCCTCACCACTCTCGTTGCCAAAGTCCCCTTTCAAAGCTTACGACGCCACTGCGGGCTGATGCGGCCAATGTCTGTTTTTGGCCCATGTCTGCAACCACGTAAATGTCAGCTTCCAAGCGTTTAGC
>CAZUKP010000009.1:0-67650 GCA_964620915.1 uncultured Hyphomicrobium sp.
CGTGTGGGGGATGATGCGCAAGAACCCGTACGTGCGCAATGGCTTGAAGCGGGCGGGGTTTACCGGCGGGTGGCTCGGAACGGCCGCGCTGGACCCATAGACCTATTTCAAAAACCCCAATTGCTCGAACAGCGCGTACTTGTCCCAATCAACCCAGCTCTCGACAATCCGCCCCCCTACAATGCGATCCAATTGCACGCCGGTCCAGGTCGCCTGCTCGCCTGAAGGTGGATGTCCCAAATAGGTCCCCGTCTGCGTTGCGGTGAACTGCCATCGCGTGGCAACCAACTCATTCTCCGCAATTTGCATCAGGATTTTCACCTGAAAATCTGAGAAGGCACTGTGGTTTTCGGCAACGATCGCCTTCCACCGTTCGAGCCCGACCCGCGCGACACCTCCTTTAGCGTTAGGCTCCTGGTGGTTGACGTAGTCGCTTGCAAAGACTTCATCGGGGTCGTCGGAACTGTTGCTGCCCCACATTTCGAGTGAGCGCCGCGCCAAACGCTTTTCAACGTCAAACGACATTACTTGCACCTTCTGTTTGAGCGATCGCTGATCGGGTAATGCTCCAATTATGCATTGTAACTGTACACAATATTTGAACTGCTCCGCCAACAAACGAACCAATTGAGCGGTGAACGTTTGGCTGCCGGACGCCCATAGGGGCCAACCGGCTTACGAAGGGAGAAATAAAATATGAAAAGCATTCTTTCGCTGATCACGTTGGGTCTCCTTGTTGGATTTGCTGCGCCGGCCTTTGCGGATGATCCAGTGCCAACAACAAAGGAGGACTGCGACAAGACCGCGGACATGGAGTGGGATGCAGATGCGGGCAAGTGCGTTGAGGAGTCGCCTGGGGGTTAGGACGCGCACCTTGCGAGGGGGCGGCGTGATCGGGGGGGCGCCGCCCTTCACGCAACTGTTGCCGGTTCACGACGACTTTAGTGCGCGCGTGATCACGCGGCCGGCATTGGCGGCCTGCGTCCACACGCGACGCCAGCTCAATGCCCCGCCGGCTTCTGTCAGCACGCGCACGAGCCGCGCGCTTTGAGCCTCCGGCATCACATCCAGCATCTTTGCCCACACGATATCGACGTTATAGAGCCCGCGATTGCGATCTAAGCACACGGGCATGACCGACTGTATGGGCGCATCGAGTTCGGCCGCCACCGTTTCTACGGCTTGTCGAATAGAAGCTGCTTTCGGCGAGTCGCCGTCCTGGATGTCATAAGGCGGGTCCCACACTTGCGCCGGCCGCAACTGATCAACATGGGTAACGATGACAAGAATGGGCGGCGGGCGGCGCTGCACGCGTGCGGCCAGATGGTCACGCAAAGTATCGAGCGCCTTTCGGTCCGTTTCGCGGTCGGGCCGGGTGATCGAGGTGACCCAGAGCACGAAGTCCGCGGTTCCAGCCTCGTCAAGAAGGTTGCGCATCGCTGCGTCTTCAGGTGATAGGCCGGGACTGTCGATCAGCAGGGCCTCGGGCGCGCCTTCGCGTTTCAGCTCATAGGCGGTGAAGCCCTTAGTCGCCGGCAGCACATCGACAGCCGCCTCGACGGCGTCGGACAGTGCATTGATGAGGCTTGATTTGCCTGCGCTCACCTGACCCACGACGAGTATGCGAAGCGGTTCTGCAAGTTCCGTTTTTTCCGCGAGATCGGCACGTGTTGCCTCCGTCACGGTGGCCGACAACGCTTCGGGAGAGACCCGCAAGCGACCCCCATAAAGATCTATGGCCGCGCGACCCACCTCACGCACATAAGCTGCGGCCAAGCGCCGTCCGAGTTCGTCGCGCCCCCAGTCGTAGATTTGTTTCGTGACGGTCTCGCGCATCTCCTGCGTGATCGCGGAAGCAGGGTTCATCAGCCGGATGATGCGCCACAGATCGTAGCCGGATTGCGCAATGCCAATCACCCCGCGCCAGCGGTAGATCGCCATAACCTGCGCGACTGTGAGCCGATCGCCGAGCGGGATATTGTCGCGCACGAAGGGTCCGAGCTCCCCGCTCACCCGTTCGACAAGCGCCAAAGCCTCCGGCAATGTGAACTTCCACAGGGGGTCTTTCGCCCCCGTATGCATTTGCCGGGCGACCGCGTCGATGGTGCGTGTTCCCAAGGCAAGGACAGCGTCGCGGCTGTCGAGCTTTGCCGGCTCGATGCTATTGACAACCTTTTGGACCGCATCCCAGGCTGAAACCTCCTGCGCCGTCCACGACGCTTCGGGCGGCGCGGCCTCATCGGGGGTCGCGCGCGCGCTCGCAACGGCATCGCGCAGCAACCAGCGCTCGATGGCATAGGCGCTTACCGTTGCGAGGCAGGCGGCGATAGCCCAATAGATGAAGTAGCCCCGCTCAAAAAGCCAAAGGGAGCCGAGGACGATAAGCGACAACAGCGGCAGCGCCAGCGCGATGATTACCATCGCGGTGCGCAGGTAGGTGAGCGCGCGTGATGGCTTCTTCATTGGTCCTTGGTGCGCTCCGTCGGGGTCAGGCCGCGCTCGCGGGCGAGCCGGATGGCGGCCGTCAACGCTTCCCTATAGGTCGCGGCCACGCCTTCCGGATCGCTCTGGCCCGCCCGGCGACGTTTAAGAAAGTAGCACGCGGCTTTGCCCAATGCATATGTCGTTGCAAAGCTCATCGCGGCTGCGGCCGCTGCCCCTGCCGTTTGACCATAAAGCGGAATGAGTTTTGCCAGCTCGCGCGCGCCGAATCCGCCGGCGATGCGCACAAGCGTGCTGGCACCCAGTGCCCCTGCAAATTCGCTCAGCACCCGGCGGTTCCAATCGACATCATAGATCGCCGCAAGCGTGTGGATCAGCTTGGCCTGGACGGCCGGCACCAGGGCCACGCCGGCAAGGGGCCACAGGTCTGCGGCCCCTGCAGCCGTGGCGTAACCGATGATGTGCGGGTGTGCGCGCGCGGACAATGCATCGCTCGCATCGCCATGGAGATTGTGCAGCGACGTTACGACTGCGTGCGGCGCGATACGCTCAAGCGCGCCGAGCAAGGCATCGTAACCATAGTCGATCGGCTCCCAGTCATCGCCGGGAAGCGTGAAATCGATCGGCACAAAAACGATCGGCCCCTTGCCGGGCACGTCCTTGAACAGGCTGCGCTGGTGGGCGAGGCTACGAATGAGATCGGCGCTGACACCTGCGGTTCTGAGCGTTGCGGGGTCGTTACCGGCATAAGGATACGGCAGCGCGTGCCGGGCGCCGCTCTCGTAGCCTTCGTGCAAGGTTGTTTGCGCCACGATGATCGACCATTCGGGGTGGCGCCGGCGGATTGTGTGCACGACGTCGAGGATGGCGTCCTGCTGATGATCGAGCGCGCGCATGGTCACGATGACCATGTGGGCATGTGCCTCGCAGAAGGTCAGATCCTCGGCGGAATCGTAGCCCACCTCACCGAGCCCGCGCGTATCGAGAAAACGTATCAATGGGGCTTCTTCGGGAAAGTCGAAGATTTGCGCCGTCTTCGTGCACGCCTTGAAACCCTGGCCGATTTCGGCGCTGGTGCACTCAGTCATGACCCGAATGATGGAGGACTTGCCCGACTGCACCTTGCCGAGCAGCCAGACGACGGGTGCGAACTCGCGCGCACGCGCCGCGATCTCCTCGTCCGTTGAGGACTTGCGCTGAGGTGCGAGCACGTCCTTGAGGCCTTTGGCCGTTTTGGCGAGCCGCCGTCGCAGGGGGAGCGTGGAAACTTTCACGGTGATCCTGGTGAGCTAGTCATCTTTAAGTCATATCTTACCGGAGATCGGGATCGGGGAGGGAAAACACAACACCCGACCTCATTGGGCGCGCACTGATGGTAACTTTCGCGGTCCAAAATGGTTCAACAACCGTCCAACACGTGCAGCCACTTAGCCATTCCCGCGAGTCAACGTGCAACCGCTGACACGGCAGCGAGGCGGAAAAGATACAATCAGCCTTTTTGTTATTCTGGGCCGGGAGTGCTGCCGCCAGAAGCACTGTGAAGGCCCAATTCAGAAATAATTGCAGCGCGGTTACCTGAGATGCTTATGCTTGCGACCTGATTGCGCAACCTTGTGGCGTAGCGTATCCCCGCGTATGTGGTTGGTGTGAGAAGAAGGCTCAAAGAATGCACAAGCGAGCGGCCTACGATCTGGCGATTGGATTGACGCTTCGCCAGCTGAGCGAAGAGCGGGGAACGCAGCGCGCGGATATTGCTGCAGCACTAGAGGCCACGGAGCTTGCCGTCACGCGCTTTGAAATCGGCGAGGAGAATGTCTCGGCTGGCGGCCTGATTCTTCTCTTGAAGCTGTTCGATATTCCTTGGGATGCGTTCTTGGAGCGCGTCACCGCCAATCTGCCGATCGCAGAGTCCGAAATCATCTAAGCAGCTCGGCGTTCTCGCCGGCGTCTTGTGGTCAAGTCTCGCCTCCATCATGACGAAAATCACCACACTTACATTTAATCCCGCCGTTGATGTTTCCGTGACCGCCGAACACGTGGAGCCCATACACAAGCTTCGCTGCTCGGCACCGCAGCGCGATGCGGGGGGAGGTGGCATCAACGTTGCGCGTGTCATCCAACGTCTCGGCGGAGACGTCATGGCCATCTTTTCTGCTGGCGGCATGATCGGCCAACTGCTGAGCACGCTCGTTGCACAGGATGGCGTTCAAAACCTCGCTGTGCCAATTGCCGGGGAGACGCGTGAAAGCTTCAACGTGTTCGAGACCACGACCGGCGAGGAATACCGCTTCATTCTGCCGGGGCCGCGCTTGAGCGAGGACGAGTGGCGTTCCTGCCTAGAGGTGTTGTCGTCCCTTCAAGCACAGCCTGAATACATCGTGGCGAGCGGTAGCCTGCCGCCGGGCATCGCTGAAAGGGCCTATCGTGAGGTGGCCGATTTAGCCAAAGCCAAAGGCGCGAAATTCGTGCTCGACAGCTCGGGACGGGCCCTCAAGTCCGCGTTGGCCGAAGGCGTCTACCTCATCAAGCCGAATTTGCGCGAGCTGGGGATGCTGATCGACGAGCCGCTTGAGAACAAGGCGGACTGGCTGCGGGCATGTCGCTATCTGGTGACCACCAAGCAGGCCGAAGTGGTCGCGCTGACACTGGCGCACCGCGGGGCCTTGCTGGTTACGCGCGAGGGAAGTTGGTTTGCCGAAGCGGTGGCGGTCCAGTCGGTCAGCGCAGTCGGTGCCGGTGATAGTTTCTTGGGAGCGCTTGTGTGGGCGTTGAGCTCTGGCCAGGCGTTTCCGGATGCCTTGCGGTATGGCGTTGCTGCCGGGACTGCAGCGCTGCTGACGCCGGCAACGGGTCTGTGCCGCCGCGATGATGTTGAGCGCTTGCTGGAAGAGGTCAAGGTCGAAGCAGTTGAGGTTTAGCGTGCCTCATTCCCACTCGATCGTGCCGGGCGGCTTCGAGGTAATGTCGTAGACGACGCGGTTGATGCCCTTCACCTCGTTGATGATGCGCGTTGCCGTGCCGCCCAAGAACGCATGTGAGAAATCGTAGTAGTCGGCCGTCATGCCGTCGGTCGATGTCACGGCCCGCAGCGCGCACACATAATCATAGGTTCGTTGGTCGCCCATGACGCCCACCGTGCGCACAGGCAACAAAACCGCAAATGCCTGCCAGATCTTGTCGTACAGCCCAGCATTGCGGATCTCCTCCAGGTATATCGCGTCGGCTTTGCGCAAGATGTCGAGCTTCTCCTCCGTGACATCTCCGGGTACGCGAATGGCGAGCCCTGGTCCGGGGAAGGGGTGGCGGCCTACGAAGCTGTCGGGCAGGCCCAGCTCGCGGCCAAGCTCGCGCACCTCGTCTTTAAACAGCTCGCGCAACGGTTCGACGAGCTTCAAGTGCATCCGCTCAGGCAGCCCGCCGACATTGTGGTGCGACTTGATGGTGACGGATGGGCCGCCCGCAAACGAGACGCTTTCAATCACGTCCGGATAAAGTGTGCCTTGAGCGAGAAACTCGGCGCCGCCGATCTTCCTGGCCTCCTCTTCGAACACGTCGATGAACAGGCCGCCGATGATCTTGCGCTTCACTTCCGGGTCCTGCTTGCCCGCAAGGGCAGCCAGAAACGTCTCGCGCGCATCAACGTGCACCAGCGGGATATTGTAGTATCCACGAAAGAGCTCGACGACCTCCTTGGCTTCGTTCTGACGCAGAAGGCCGTGGTCGACGAAGATACAGGTCAGCTGATCGCCGATCGCTTCATGGATCAACACGGAGGCAACGGCCGAATCCACGCCACCCGACAAGCCGGATATGACGCGCGCGCTTCCCACCTGTTTCTGGATCTTTGCGACCTCGGTGGTGCGAAAGTGCGCCATGGTCCAATCACCGGCTAGACCGGCAATCTTGTGGACGAAGTTTGAGATGAGTTCAGCGCCTCTAGGCGTGTGCACCACCTCAGGGTGGAATTGTACGCCATAGAAGTTGCGCGCTTCATCGGCGATCGCCGCAAACGGTGCGCCTTTAGAAACAGCAATCGTCTTGAAACCCTCTGGCAGGCTCGTTACCCGGTCGCCATGGCTCATCCACACTTGGTCGCGGGCTCCCTTGGCCCAGACGCCCTCGAACAGCCCACAGTCCTCAACGATCTCCAGCTCCGCGCGGCCGAACTCGCGGTGATGTCCGGCTTCCACGCCACCACCCAGCTGTTGCACCATGGCCTGTTCGCCGTAACAAATGCCAAGCACCGGCAGGTTTGACGTCCAGACCCAGTCGGGCGGACGCGGTGTGCTGATTTCCGTCACGCTTGCCGGTCCGCCAGAGAGGATGATTGCACGAGGCTTAAGCCGCTCCAGTGCGTCGTCGGCCCGGTTGAACGGCACGATCTCGGAATAGACACCGCACTCGCGCACGCGCCTGGCGATGAGCTGCGTCACCTGGCTGCCGAAATCGATGATGAGGACCGTGTCTGTCATGGAGTTTAGCGTTCCCGCTTGGGATGCCGGAGGAGGCCAGAGCTTTGCACGATTCTTTTGACCTGGCGCTGCGGCTCTGTGTGGCGTGAGGCGTTCGCCTTATAGCGATTACAGCGCAAACTGGGGAGTCGCCCGAGTGCCCAATCTGGGGCCCGCGCTCCCGCTCAGACCGGTTGCCCACAGCTCAGTACGTTTGGCGCGGCTGATGTTAGCTGTTGAGCTGCAGGATCGCGTAGTTCAAGGCCGCCGCATAGGTAACCCAGAGGAGGTAAGGCACGAACAACAACGAGGCCGATCGCCGGATCGGCCAAGCAACGACAATAAACGCTGCGATCGTGACCCACAGCGCGACGATGTCCACCATGGCGTGCGTGATCTGCTTCTGGCCGAACATCAGCCACATCCACGCTGCGTTGAAGCCGAGCTGAACGAACCAGATGAAGAGCGCCAAGCCAATGCCTTGAGCGCGCCATACGATCCAACCGGCAAACGCGATCATGATGTAGAGCGCCGTCCAGGCCGGCGCGAAAATCCAATCGGGTGGTGTCCAGGACGGTTTCTCCAAGACCGCATAGAACGGCCCTGGCTTGTACGACCCGGCAAACAGGGCTGCTCCGGCGACAATGACCAGAAAGACGAAGAGCCCTGAGTATTTCTTCATGGTGCGGTCTCGATCTGTGAGGCGGGGCGCTCGGACGCGTTGGCAACGATCGACAACCGCTCAACTGCCGCTGCCAAGATCTGCCCCAGGAATTCCGAATACCGCATCCCAGCAAACCCCGCCATCAAGTTGACCTTACCGTCCCAACACCAGCCTGGGTTCGGGTTGACTTCAAGTAGCCGGATCTCACCCTCAGCATCGGCGCGATAGTCGAAACGCGCATAGTCACGACAACCCAGCCGTTCAAAAAGGCGGGCCGAGTGCTCGACGAGTTGCTGCTTTTGCGTCTCCGGTATCTCGCTCTCCCGGTATCGCACCTGGGTCCAGTAGGCACTGTCAGGTTCCCATTTCGACTCATAGCCGAGGATTTTGGGAAGATTGGGATCGAGACCGGAGAAGTCGACTTCGAGAATGGGCAGCGCCCGCAGTCCTTGATCCGGGTTCCCGATCATTGCCAAAGAGTATTCGCCGCCGGCGAGATACTCCTGGACGAGAATTGACCGTCTGGGGAAGGCTGCGTGCAGCTTCTCCAGATAGTCCATGAGCGCCTTCTCATTCCATACGACGGCGTCCTTGGTGATGCCCTCCGAGCTGTCACCGTAGTTGGGTTTGAGAATCGCGGGAAACACGGATGGCAGTGTGGCTCCCTGGTCTCCTGGGCGCACCAGTGTTTCAAGCGGCACAGGAACATCGAGGGTCATTGCAATCGCGCGCACTAGACCCTTGTCGTAGCAGCATGCAAGTGCGGCAGGGCTGCCACCTGTGTAGGGAAGCTCCAACGCTTCCAGCATTGCTGGGACGTGCAACTCCTTGAAAGGATCGTTGTTGAAGCCCTCGTCGCACAGATTGAACACCAAATCGGTGCGTAGCTCGGAAAGATCGCGTCCCAGAGTTGTGTGGTTGTCAAGGTAGCGAAATTCATAGTCTGGGAGTTCGGAAAGTGCATCCTTCAAGCGGCGGATGGTATCTATGTCTTCTGGATTGAACATGCCCCCACGCTTTACCTCGTCAGGCAAACGCGGGTCTCCCATAACGACTGTGACGTCGATTTTCTGCGCCTTGCCCCTCGCTTTGCGTGCCGGCAGCAGCGGTGCGTCGGCCGAAAGAAGCAGCCGGCGTGCCATCATGCCGAGATCCTGGTCGCGATCCGAAACGACCTCCGCAGTTCCATGATTGCGGAAATTACGAAAGCCTGCCTTCTCCAGCAGCGCGCGGATGCTCTCAGGCGTATAGAGCCGCTCGGCGTAGAACTGGTCTGCAATGACTCCCATTTCGTCGTGAACGATGACTTCGCGTGAGATCAAACGATCACGATCACCGGAAAGCGAACGTTCGCGGCAAACAAAATGGTGCTCGTCGATCCATTCCCACGAGCGGCGCTCGAAATGGTCAGCCATATACGCGCCATCGGTAATGTCGAGTATGAGCTGGCCCGATGGGCGCAGAAGCTTGCCAACGGCTGCCAGAACTTTCTCGTCGTCCTGCTTGCTGGAGAAATATCCGAACGAGTTGCCCATGATGGCAACGCAATCGAAACTTGTTTCCGGCAGGCGAGGGTTGCGTGCATCGCCTTCCTTGAACACGACTTGCAGTCTTTCAGACTGCGCGCGCTTCTTGGCAAGACGGACGAGGTAGCGTGACCGGTCGACACCAGTCACATTCTTGAAACCCCGGCGCGCAAGCTCCAGGCAGTGCCTTCCTTGTCCGCAGCACAGGTCCAGGATCTGACTGTGGGGTTGTACCGCTGCGGCGGCCACAATGAAATCGACGTCGCGGCGCGTGTTCTCTGTGTTCTCGACGACGTCGCCGTCCGTTTTGACATAAAGCGCATTAAAGAGTTTGCGCCACCACTCAGCTGGGAGATGCGCTTCGAGATCCGCAACGGGTCCGAGGCAGGCGCGAGGGATCTGGCGTTTTGCCCGCCTCGCTTTGGGATATGGTGCCATGTTGGACTGATGTCCCCAAAGGGCCGTCCTTCATCGGCGGACAAAAGTGTTGTCCCGCCGTGGGCGGTAACCGGCCATGCAACAACAAGGCCCTTCTGGCCTCGATGCTCGCGAACTTATTTCGCCCTTGGCGCAATGCAAGAGGCTTGTTGGGGTTTCAGCCGCGGCAGAATTACAGGCCGGTCAACTGGCACTCCGGCGCAGAAGCGCAATGAAAAAGCCGTCGGTGCCGTGGCATGCGGGCGTCAGTTGCAGGGTGTCGGTGCGCCCGTCGGCTGAAACAGGTGGGTCGGTGTCGAAGCGTGCGCGCCATGGCTCGCCAAAAGGCTCCACGGAAAAGTCGCTGTGCTCGGACAGGAATGCTGCGACCTGATCAATATTCTCTTCAGGCAGTACCGAGCAGGTGACATAGACGAGGACGCCACCGGGCTTGGTGAGCTGTGCGCCAAGTGCGAGGACGGTCTTTTGTTCCGCCTGACGCTCTGGGATGTTTGCAGGCTTCAGGCGCCACTTCGCATCGGGCTTGCGCCGCCACGTGCCCGTTCCCGTGCAGGGTGCATCGACGAGCACAACGTCAAAGCGCGCAACGAGACCCAAGAGCGCCGTTTCATCGCCCGCCTCCATCATGTGCACATTGCGCACGCCGGCCCGCTTCAAGCGCTCAAAGATCGGCCGCAACTGTCGCTTGTCGGCGTCATAGGCATAGATTTGGCCGGTATTCTCCATGGCGGCCGCCAGGGCGAGCGTCTTGCCACCGGCGCCAGCGCACAGATCGAGCACCTGCGCGCGTGGGAGAGCTCCCGCCAGCAGGGCCGCCACCTGCGAGCCTTCGTCCTGAACCTCGAACCAGCCTTTGCCGTGAGCGGCTTCGGCCTCCACGTGGGGCGCACGGCCGGCACCCAGCGGCGGAGCAACGCGCGCACCCAGTGGCGACAGTGGTGTCGGTTCGGGTTCAAAGTGGGCGAGCGCCTTCAAGACCTTCTCGCGCGTGGCCTTGAGCGTATTGACTCTGAGATCGACTGGTGCGCGCTGGCTCAACGCTGCCCCTTCCGCGCCCGCGCGATCGCCAAACGCACGGGCAAGCGAGGCCGCGAGCCATTCGGGAAAATCGCCAGCGATGTGGGCTGGTGTGTCGTCGGGCAGCGTGCGCTCGAGCCCGGCCAGCTCCTCGTCTGTCAGCGGCGCGATCGCATAGTCGGAACCATCAGCGGCTGCGGCAACCTCCTGCGCCGTCATGGCAAAGGCACGCGGGGCCGCACCTAAGATCAACGCGCGCGGCGTATCCGCCCCCATGCGCGCTGCAATCGAGCTGCGCCGGCGCAAGGCATCAAAAACGAGCGTCCCGATCGCTGCCCGATCGCCCGAGCCTGCAAACCGATGCGCCTTGCCCCAGTCGGAAAGCGCCGTCGCAGCCGGCCTGTGGCGCGTAAGACTGTTTCCGAGAATTTCGACGGCGGCTTTTAGTCTGGCTCCAGCTCTCATCGGCTAAGAAGCCAATGCGAAGATGTGGACGCCGTAGATTGCCCACATCGCGCCGAGTATGACGGTGCTGGCCAGCATCGCATAGAAGCGCGACTGCACGTCGTTCGTGCCGGTGTGAATGTAGACGTGCACGAGACGCGTTGCGACGTATGCCCACGCGAGCACCACCAGCAGCACGCTCGGCGTACGCGTGATCAGCACGAATGCGATCAAAACGTAAAACAGAACGGGATGCTCGAGCTGATTGTGATAGCAGTTGGCGATCTGTGTGGTGCGCGGCGGCCAGTTGGGCTCGCGCAGCGCGATCTCCGTTGGCCGCGTCTTGCCGCTCCGTATGGCCGTGACGCGCAGCGTCGCCATCCACGTCATCAGAAAGAACGTGAGCGCCACTTGCACGAACACAGGTATCAACAAGCTCATGACCGACATCGGGTTCCCCCTCCCTACGGGCTCATTGCGCTACTGCGAGCGCGAATACTAGGTGTTGCCGGGATAGTTCGGGCTCTCGCGGGTGATCAGCACGCCGTGCGCATGGCTTTCGTGTACGGCGGCCGGCGTGATGCGAATGAACTTTGCCGTCTTCTGCAATTCGTCCAGCGTTCCCGCGCCCACGTACCCCATGCCGGCACGCAATCCCCCGACCAGTTGATGCAGCACCGCTTCCGTCGGCCCCTTGTAGGGCACTTGGCCCTCGATTCCCTCGGGTACCAGCTTCAGCGTGTCCTTCACCTCCTGCTGGAAGTAGCGGTCGGCCGAGCCGCGCGCCATTGCCCCGATCGAACCCATGCCGCGGTAGGCCTTATAAGTACGGCCCTGATAAAAGTAGGTCTCGCCCGGCGCTTCGTCGGTGCCGGCAAGTAGCGATCCCACCATTACGCAAGAGGCTCCAGCGGCCAGCGCTTTGGCGACGTCGCCCGAATACTTGATACCGCCGTCGGCGATGATCGGCACGCCGTGCTTGGACGCTTCGTTCGCGCATTCCATGACGGCCGTTAGCTGCGGCACGCCCACGCCCGCCACTACGCGCGTTGTGCAGATCGAACCCGGCCCGATCCCCACTTTCACCGCGTCGGCGCCCGCATCTATCAGCGCCTTAGTGGCCTCTGCCGTTGCCACGTTGCCCGCGATGACCTGCACCGCGTTCGACATTTTTTTGATGCGCGTGACCGCCTCAATCACGCGGATCGAATGCCCGTGCGCGGTATCAACCACGATCAGATCACAGCCCGCATCCATCAGCCGCTCGGTGCGCTCATGCCCGTCCTCACCGACAGTTGTCGCCGCGGCGGCCCGCAAGCGTCCCTCCGAGTCCTTGCACGCGTGCGGGTGCTTCTGCGCCTTCTCGATGTCCTTCACCGTGATGAGGCCGATGCAATGATTCTCATCGTCGACGACCAAAAGCTTCTCGATGCGGTGGCTGTGCAGCAGCTTCTTGGCCTCGTCCTGGCTCACGGAGCGTTTCACCGTGATCAGGTTGTCCTTGGTCATCAGTGTGGAGACCGGCTGATCGAGGTTCGTTGCAAACCGCACGTCACGATTTGTCAGAATGCCGACGAGGCGGCCCTTGTTGTCGCTGTTGTTGGGCGTCTCCACGACGGGCACACCGGAGATGGAATTGTCGGCCATCAGGGACAGCGCATGGCGCAGGGTCGCGTTGGGGTGGATGGTTATGGGATTGAGCACGATCCCGGATTCGTATTTTTTCACCTGAGCGACCTGGCGGGCCTGCTCTTCGGGTGTGAAATTGCGGTGGATGACGCCGACGCCGCCTTCCTGGGCCACGGCGATGGCAAGGCGCGCTTCCGTGACAGTATCCATGGCGGAGGACAGGATCGGGATATTGAGGCGAATCGAGCGGGTGACGTTGGTTGAGACGTCGGCCTGGCTCGGCAAGATCTGGGAGGCTGCCGGCACAAGGAGCACGTCGTCGAACGTGAGGGCGATCGCCGAATCCGTTGCGGATAGGCCGTGGGCCATGCGGTTCTGGCTCTCCATGTGGGCTGGGGCGACACAGTTCTCGCGCCCAGCGGGAACGATGTCGGCAGCCCTATACCATCCGAGTCGCGGGGAGGGAAGGTGCACATCCACCGCTTCCATCGCTTGAAACGCCGCATGGGGCGCTTTTTGTGCTATCGACCCGGTTACCGGCCGGGCCTCAGCCCCTCGGGCGTTCGGAGTGGCAAAACTTCAAGGTTCGAACTCGGCCCCTCAAGCCAACAGCTTGTCCAGCGCGCCGTCGGCCGCCAGCTTGTCCTTCACTTTTTGCGGAATGGGATAGAGCACGCCCTCGCCCTCAAGCACGTGCTTGCCGTCCTGGTCCTCCACCCAACAGGTGAAGACGACGTTCTTCTCCCCCTTCTCCTTCACCTGGGCGACGGCGGTGTAGGGCTGGTTCAATTGCACCGGGGCAAGGAACGTCAGTTTCTGGCCGCCCCAAATCGCGCCCAGACCCGGCACGTCCATGCCAAAAATACCCGAAAACTTGGCGACCGAAATCATCCCATGCGCGATGCGGTTCTTGAAGACCGTGCCCTTGGCGTACTCCTCATCGAAGTGCGCAGGGTTAAAGTCGCCGGAGATTTCCCCGAACTTCTGCACGTCGCTGTCTGAGACGGAGTACTCATGACGGAACGTGTCGCCGACATTCAGGTCGTTGATGCTCTTACAGGCACGTGGAAGCGGATTAGCCATCGGGAGGATTCCTTATCAAGACGGACTGACACCCACTTTTTCATGGAAGGGTGGGAGGGGGCAACCGGCACCAGCTATTGCTCCACTGCGACGCGGTGGCAGTGCCCGGCCAACGGAAAGCCGCTTCTCTTAGACTTCATGCAGGAATATGTTCGCGCACGACCACCACCGGCCCGGACCATCTGCCCCCCGCGCCCTGCAGGCACACATCACCGCGATGATCCGCTTCAGTCGCATCTTCGAACTCGTAGGCGACGCCGACAACCGCGTCTTCAACGACGTTGCAAAGCTCTTTCGCGCCGCCTTCCCGCATGAGCCGGAGGCTATCGAACGAATCGCGGCACAGCTGCGCAAACGCGAAGCGAGCACGTTCGATCCCATTCTCCTGGTTGCGAGTGATCAGCGCAATCACGTCACCGGGCTTGCTTTCATCTACTACTTCTCCGACCTTCGTTACGGCTACCTTCAATACATTGCCAGCGATCCCGAAAAGTCCGCGCGCGGCATAGGAGCGGCGCTTTACGAGGCGCTGCGCGAACTCCTGGTGGGCCGCGGGGCGCGCGGTCTGTTTCTCGACATTCCGCCGATAGATCCGGAAAAGGTTGATGATCCCAAGCGTCTCGCAGTCAATCGAAAGCGCCGCGCGTTTTATGCGCGCTACGGCATTCTCGAGGTCAAGGAAACGCTGTGGGATGTCGAACCGAACCCGCGCAACGAGGGCTATCTGACGACGCTGCTCTTTGATCCGCTCGGCCGCCGGCCGCGCTTGGAGCGGGCTGCCGCTCGCCAGGTCGCCAGGCGCATTCTCGTGGAACAGTATGGTTACGAGCCGAGTGCCCCGTTTGTCGCCAAGATTTCTCAGTCCTTCGCGGCCGACCCTGTGAAACTCGCTCCCCTCAACGATAATCCGGATGCTGCAGCGCCTACGTCGCTGAAATACATCACGCCCATCAAGGTCGTCGTCGCGGAACGCCATACGATACATCACCTGAAAGAGAAGGGTTATGTCGAACGTCCCGTTCGCGTTCCTGCCATTCTGAAGGGACTGGAGAAACTCCCCATCGAGCGCATCCCAACGCGCCGGTTCTCAGAATCGCACTTGACGGCCGTCCACCATCCGCACCTCGTGGAGTTCCTCAAGGCGATGGGGCAGCGGCTCGACGACAAGGCGATCATCTACCCAGAGATATTCCCAATTCGGCGGCCGGACCGCATACCGCGCGACCTTGAAGATCGGGTAGGCTATTTTTGCTGCGACACATTCACACCCGTAACGAAGAATAGTTTTCGCGCAGCACGCGACAGTGTCGATGTCGCTTTGACCGGCGCATCACTTGTCGCCGAGGGGGAGCGCATCGTCTATGCGCTGTGCCGTCCGCCCGGTCATCATGCCGAGCGGCGTATCTACGGTGGCTTTTGTTATTTCAACAACTCCGCGGTTGCAGCGAACTACTTGTCGAAACGTGGCAAGGTCGCACTTCTCGATATCGACTATCATCACGGAAACGGCGCTCAGGACGTCTTTTATGAGCGTTCCGATGTCCTGACAGTTTCGATTCACGGACACCCCCGGCATGCCTATCCGAACTTTGCCGGCTACTCAGACGAGCGTGGCGAAGGTGACGGCAAAGGGTTCAACCGGAATTTCCCGCTCAAGCCTCCGATCGACGGCGCGGCCTATCTGCGAGTTCTCGAGCAGGCCATAAAGTTGATCAACAACTTCAATCCGAAGTATCTCGTCGTCTCGCTCGGCTTCGATATCATGCGCGGCGATCCCACCGGAGCATTCGACATTAGTCTGCAAGGGATCCGCCAAATCGGGCACCGCCTGGGAACACTCGGCTTTCCCGTACTTATCGTACAGGAGGGTGGCTACTCCATTCGCAATCTGAGACTTGGCTCGCACGCCTTTTTCGTTGGGTTGACCCGTGCGTGGTACGGCCGGTGATTGAACGTCTGATCCTGCCCCATCAGTGAGGGGCTACGGCTCGCCTGCTCCGCACCGCGAGGCGGAAGCGGCGTGCCTGCCCGATCAGCGATAAACGTAAGTAATGCGAAACGTGCGATCGGCCAACGTCGCATTGTTGGGCGGGAAGGGAAACGCCGTCTGGTGAACGGAGAAAATGATCTGCTCGTCCATGGCGGTATTGCCGCCACTCTTGAGGAGCTTCACGTCGGCCTTGTTTCCGGTTTCCGACAGGATGATGCGCACGGTCACGCGCCCTTCAAATCCATCCGGTGCGGGCATTGTCCGGCGCAGCGAGCGGATGACGTCGCGCCCAAACCGGTCGTTCTCGCCCGAACGCGTGATGCCGGGCGGACGCGTCGCGGAAGACTCTCCGCCATCTGAGCCCGGAGCAAAGAGCCGGGCCGTGACGTCGAAGGGCATGTCGAGGTCGAGCTTCTCTGGAGGCTTGGGTGCGGGTTTTGCGGCTGCCTTTTGCTTCGGTTTCTCCTCCGGCTTGGGTGGTGGTTCCTCGGCTTTGGCCGTCTTGGCTGCCTCCTTCGGCGATGCCTTTTCCGCTTCAGTCTTCGTTTGCTTTTTGTCGGCCTGCGCTTGTGCGTCGTCCAATGCGGGGAGGGCGGGCGTCGCGAAGGCAACGGGTGCGGTGGGATCGGGCACGGCCTCATCCTGTGGCGTCTCTGCAGGCTTCTCGGCGGGTGTCTTTTGTGGTTCGCGTTTCTGCTGTTGAGCCTCGGCAGCCTCCTTCGGCTCTGGTTTCTGCTCTTGGGCCTCAGCCTGCGGCTCCGACTTACGTTGGGCCGCTTGGGCAGGCGAGGCGGGAGTCGGTGGTGCGCTGGCGGGCTGCTCCTTGGCAATCTGGCGGCTCTGCAGATCGGCCGCATCGACGATCTCAACGTTGATCGCGTCGTCTCGACCTCCAGGATTGCCGACATGGCGCGGCGGCGAGTTGGTGATCCCGATGATGAGGGCGATATGCCCGAGGGCGGCAACGAGCAAGGCGATACGAAAGACAGCTTGATTGCTGTTCGCCCCCGCAACGATACGGTCGGTAAGCGCACGCGCGCTGTCTGTTGAGAGCTCTACGGTATCTGCGCTCATGTCGCGTGTATGCCCCGATCATCGTCCCGCAGAAAGCCAGCATAGCGCTTGTGGGCGGTGCTGGCATCCCGGGCCCCGAATCCCAAGGCTATCGGTGTAGATAGGGCGGTTTCAAGGAGGCGCGCAGCACTCTTTTGGAGTGTCGGAACTAGCCTTCGATCCGGCCGAGTTGGACATTTGGAGGGATGTCTGGTCTGACGTACGTTCGTTGCTTGCGAAGCTTGGCGAGAGGCAATTTTCCGCTCTTGTGCTTCGCGCGCCAAAAGGTTAGCTCCTGCGCGCTAGGGTTGGCAGCGGACGACAATGACGCCCGCAACGCGTACCCCCATCCACCAACAAGGAACCGTGATGTCCGCCCGCACGCTTGTGTATGCCCTTGTGGTGCTCTTGCCGGGCATATCCGCGCAGGTCGTGCGCGCCGATCCATTCCTTGCCGATTTTGCATATCCGCACGCCGTCTCACGTTTCGATTTCCGCTCGCAGAACCAAGACGTGTGGATGTCTTACATGGACGTTGCCGTCTCGAAGCCGAACGGGCGAACGATTGTGCTCCTGCATGGTAAGAACTTTTGTGGCGCGACCTGGGAGGATGCGATCGCCGCTTTAAGCGCGGACGGCTACCGCGCAATCGTTCCTGACCAAGTCGGCTTCTGCCGTTCGGACAAACCCAAAAGCTATCAATTCAGTTTTCAACAACTCGCTGCCAACACGCACGCACTGCTTCAGTCACTAGGAGTGGAAAAGCCCATCGTCATGGGGCACTCGATGGGCGGCATGCTGGCTATGCGCTATGCGCTGATGTATCCAAGCGACACGGCAGCGCTTGTTCTTGTGAATCCGATCGGCCTTGAGGACTGGAAAGCCAAGGGTGTACCACTCGCAACCGTCGACGCACTTTACGCGCAAGAACGCAAGACCAGTGCTGAGAGCATCAAAGCCTATCAGCGCAATGTCTACTACAGTGGGTCGTGGCGGCCCGCCTACGATCGATGGGTCAACATGCTCGCCAGCATGTACGAAGGCGAAGGCGGAGATCGGGTTGCTTGGAGCCAGGCACTCACCTCTGACATGATCCAGGCTCAGCCGGTGATTTATGAGATTGACCAGATCAAGGTTCCGACGTTGCTTTTCATCGGCGAACTCGACCGCACCGCGCTGGGTAAGAACCGCGCATCTCCCGAGGATGCAAAGAAGCTCGGCAACTATCCCGTACTCGCGCGCGAAGCAGCGGGGCGTATCCCTGAGGCCAAACTCATCACCTTCAATGATCTTGGGCATTCGCCGCATGTGGAAGCCCCCGATCGATTCAACGCTGCCCTCGTTGGGGCGCTCGATACGATGATGGATAGCATTGATGAACGGTGAGACGGTTGCCCAGAGTGGTGCGGATCAAGACAGCCAAGCGCCGGCTGCGACCGTGCGGGCAAGCAGCGACTTAGCACGCCAGATTGCGCGCCGGCGCACGTTCGCGATCATCTCTCACCCCGACGCCGGCAAAACGACGCTGACCGAAAAGCTATTGTTGTTCGGCGGGGCCATTCAGCTTGCCGGCCAGGTGAAAGCAAAAAAGGACCGGCGCGGTGCACGCTCCGACTGGATGGCGACGGAGCGCACGCGTGGCATCTCGGTGGCGGCCTCGGTGATGACTTTCGAATATGGCGATGCCGTCTTGAACTTGCTTGATACACCCGGCCACGAAGACTTTTCCGACCATACGTATCGAACGCTTACGGCCGTCGACTCTGCGATCATGGTGATCGACGCGGCGAAGGGCATCGAATCGCGCACCCGGAAGCTCTTTGAGATTTGTCGGCTGCGCGATATCCCCATCATTACGTTCATCAATAAGATGGACCGAGAGAGCCGCGAGCCGCTGGAGCTGTTGGACGAAATCGAAAAGGTGCTGGCACTTGATACCGCGCCGATGGTTTGGCCGGTCGGCCGGGGCCGCAATTTCGCCGGTACGTATGATCTGAACCAGCCGCGGATCCGACGCGTTGACGAAGATCCTGATGGACTGGCGGTGTCGGGGCCCGACGATCCGGCACTCGAAGCATTGCTCGAAGATGGTGCACTTACCGATTGGCGTGAAGAAATCGCGCTCGTCAGCGATGCATGCGGCCGCTTTGACTTGAAAGCCTTTCGCGAAGGAACGTTGACGCCGGTGTTTTTCGGCAGCGCGCTCAAGAACTTCGGTGTGCGCGATATCCTCGACGCGCTGGTGGCTTACGCGCCGCCTCCGCTCGACCGCAAAGCGGCAACACGCACGATTCACGCCGACGAGCCGGCCATGACTGGCATCGTCTTCAAGATCCAGGCGAACATGGATGCCAATCATCGCGATCGCATCGCCTTCATGCGCGTATGCTCAGGCAAGCTCACGCGCGGGATGAAAGCCAAGCACGTGCGTACGGGCAAGACGATGGCGCTGCAGACGCCGCAGTTCTTCTTCGCTCAGGACCGGTCGCTTGCCGAGGAGGCCTACGCAGGTGACATCGTCGGTATCCCCAACCGTGGGGCCCTGCGCATTGGTGATGCTTTGACCGAAGGCGAGGACATTCGCTTTCTGGGCATTCCGAGTTTTGCGCCCGAAATCCTTCGCCGCATCCGGCTCGAGGATGCGATCCGCGCCAAGAAGCTCAAAGAAGCTCTGCGCGAGATGGCGGAAGAGGGTGTTGTTCAGCTGTTCCAGCCAGTCGACGGCACTCAGCCCATCGTCGGGGTGATCGGTAACTTGCAGCTCGACGTATTGGCCGACCGGCTTGGCGACGAGTACGGACTGCCCGTGACGTATGATACTGCGCCCTGTGATGCGGCGCGCTGGATTTCATCGGAAGACCCTGCGGCGCTGGAACGCTTCATTGCAAGCCACAGGCCATCGATTGCCACCGATCTGGACGGCGACCATGTATTCTTGGCCGCGTCGGCATTCAATCTGGAGTGGACGCAGGAGAAGAACCCAGAGATAGTGTTTGCCGACATCAAGGCGATCGACCGCTCCTGATTGAGCGAGCCGTCAGGCTTCCGTACGTGCCTTCTTGTATTTGTCTTCCCAGCGAACCAGTTCTTCCTTGAGGTTTCTGACGAAACGCTTGGTGCTGCGACGTAATTTCTTTGTGCCATCGCCGCCCTCTTCGCCGAGTGCCTTCAAGAGTTTTTCGCCGTGGTCGATGGCGCTCAGCGTGTCGTGGCGCACACCGGTGACGAGTTCCTTCATTTGGGTGTCTCCTTCCGCATTTGGCCCGTGGGCGGGTCCTGCGCCATCATCGCGCTATGGTGGAGCGATGTCATCACGCGAATGAAGCTTTAGGCACACAATTCCACGACGAGCACTTCTCCCTCGTGTGGAGGAAGAAGCGCTCCGTGTGTTTGCGGGTCTGTCGGGAAACGCGACCTCAGTGCGCCTGGGGAGGCGGCGGGCCTTTCCAGATGATCCGGCGCCCGCCCATGGTGCGCGTGCAGGATCTGCCGCCGAGTGTCCGCACCATCTTGAACGGCACCTGGGTTTGGGTGGCGTCCGTGTCGGTCAGGGCTGGAGCTGATTGGGCTTGCTCTGCAGGTTCGGAGGCGGTCGGCGCAGAGGTGTCCTCGGCCAGAGCAGGAAGTGCGAAACCGGCCACAAGAAGGGCCGACAGTGAAAGTGCTTGTTTCATTTTATGTCCTATTCCAGGTGCCGGGCATAGCGTAGCGCATGGCGCACTTGCTCACGGCACTCCATAAGCGGGGCGATTGATTAATCGCCTTTCCGTAACGTCGGATATAGGTGCACGTGCCGTTCAACACCACTCACATGCCCGTGGCAAATTGCGAGCAAACATTGATCGGATGTGCGTGCGGAAGGGATCAGGGGTTAGAGATCGCCGGTGAGAAATTGTGCGCTGCCGTGCCCGAATGACCAATCCTCATCGGAGTTCTCGATGATCGACACCACAAGGTCGGAGGGTGCGATGCCGCAGCTGCGTTCGAGTTCTTCCGCCAACAGGCGATAGAATGCTTCCTTCGCCTCGCGCCCGCGCGGGCGGCTCGTCACCTGCAAAAATACGACTTTGTCCGTTCGCGGGATGCCAAGGCCGGTATCCTCGATGATCATGCGCGAGGGGTTGTGCTCGTGCACGATTTGATAGCGATCGCGCTCAGGCACCTTGAAGGCGGCAAGCATGGCGCGGTGCGCGGCATCGAGAAGGCTTTTGATCTCAGCGTCCGAGCGGCCTTCGATCAAATCAAAGCGAAGGAGAGGCATGGTCCAGCCTTGTGTAGGGATTGGGACATGTTGAACGCGATGTGTTTACGCGTGGCGGCTGCACCAGGCAATGTGGGCGCGCCTATGTGTCCGTCTGCTCTTCGAGCAGATCGGCAAAGTACCCGCTTAGCAACCGGTTGTGCGGGTCGCGCTCGCGCCGCATCTGGGCAAATGCCTTCCAGCGTGGGCCATACGCCTTCTTCACCTGGGAGGCCGTGAGGTGCTTGGTTTGGTTGAACAAGGGGTGTCCACCACGCGCACTGGCAAATTCGTTGAAGGCCTTGAGGAAGTCGTCCCAGCCGGGCCCGCCTGTTGAGACCGGGTCGATGCTGAAGGCTGAGGCATCGTGACAATAGGATAGCAGAGCATTGGAATCGGCAACGAGGCGGTAGCCTACGGCCGGAAGTTCGCATCGGTAACCCGTTCGCTCTGCGTACTCCCGACAGAAGCAGAAGTAGTCTTCGAGAATGTCGAAGAAACCGTCCTCGTCGAACGACCACATGGAGAAGACAAACTTATGGGGGCCGGCCCGATCATTGTGGCGGATGATTTGCGCTTGCGGCTGCGTGCGTGCCCCGCCGACGAACCAGGCCATACCGCGTCGCGTCAGGCGACCGAAATACTGCACCAGCGCGTTTTCGATCTGGGCGTTTGGCGAGATGTGTTTGATCCATGCGACATACATCGGAGCATGCCTGCGCCAGAATGCGTTGCGTAGCCACCAGTTGCCTGACGAGGTTGGCTTGATGCCCGGCAGCTCTTGCCGCGTCTCCAAAACGACCTGATCGGCGAAGGGATAAAAGTACATCATCAGCGCGTAATTCTGCGCCACGAGGTCGGGCACCGCCGCCCGGAATTTGGCAAGTGAGTAGATTGAGTGGCGTGCATAAACGGCGGTCATCGGTTTGGCGCGCAGCGTGACTTCAACGATGACGCCCAACAGTCCGTAGCTGGAGCGTAATAGACGCATTTCCTCAGGATGTTCAGCTTCGGTGTAGTCGGCCACCGTCCCGTCAGGTTTCACCACTTTGACGCCCGAGACGAAGGAACTCACCTGCCCCCAGTGCGAGGTTCCAATCAGCGAACTGTCCTTCGTTGCTGCGCAGGCCGCCGCGCCCAGCGTCACGTTGCCGATCTCGGTGTTGACATGGAACTGCTTGGCGTGGCGTGCCAGCTCTTCGGCAACATCGATATAGAGCGCGCCGGCTTCCGCAGTGACGAAGTCTTCGCCCACCTCCAGAATGCGGGTCATGTCCGTCATGTCGAGCATGGTTCCGCCGACGTCTGCGGAGCAGGGCGCGGGTGAGTGCATTTTGCCGACGGCGCGCACCGGTGTGGGGTAAGTAGCGGTATCAGTGACGACACGCACCACGTCGTCGATCGTTTGCGGTTTGACGATCGCGACCGGCCGGTAGGTGACACCACCTTCCCAGTTGGTGACGCCATCCTGGGAAAGCTGCTCTGCCGCCTGCGACTGTTCGACCACGAGTGCACTTCGACTCGGCTTGAACATCGACGCGATCGGTGGCGTCAGCAAGATTGGAGCAAACAGCTTCATGTCGATGATAGGGCCCGGCCATGGGGCACCTTCGCATTCGCCTTCGGTGCTCCGAATGCGGTTACGTTATCGTCCGAATGGTTACAAACGAATGTGCGCCACTCGGCATGCTTAACGGGGCGTTGCCTGCCGTGTGACACCTGGAATAGCGGGTCTCACGGGCGCTCACGTGCCCAAACGCTGGCCGATGATAATCATGCGCGCGGCGCGCTCGGCAGCATCCTGTAGGTATTGACGCGACTTTCTGATCGCGTCTTCAAGAGGCATCGCATTTGGCGTGGCTGTCTCTAGCCCGTCAATCCCGTGAGCAAACACACCACCTGCGTCATCGGAGAGCCCGCCGCCGATCGCGACCACGGGTATGCCGAGCCTGTGCGCAGCGGCCGCGACGCCGGCAGGCGTCTTTCCGAATGCGGTCTGAAAGTCGACGCGGCCTTCACCGGTAAAGGCGAGCTGCGCGCCCTGCATGTGCTCTTCCAGCCGCGTGACGGCGACGACGATTTCGACACCGCGCTTGAGCGTTGCATTGGTGAAGGCGATGAGTCCCGCACCAATCCCGCCACCGGCACCTGCCCCCGGCGTCTCAGCCACGTCGGCGCCAATGCTGCGTTTGATGATGTGGGCGAAGTGAGCGAGATTCTTGTCGAGCTGCTCGACCATCTCTGGCGTTGCACCCTTCTGTGGGCCGTAGACCCGGGAGGCGCCGTTTTCTCCAACCAGTGGATTGGTGACGTCGCAGGCCACAGTGATGCGCACGCGGGCAACGCCTGGATGAACCGACGACATGTCGATGGCTTCGACTTTCCCTAGGTCGCCACCGGAGATGTTGTCGTTGATGGGCGCACCGCCGAAATTGAGAAAGCGCACGCCGAGTGCTTGGGCAAGACCTGCGCCGGCGTCGTTGGTTGCCGATCCGCCGATCCCAATGATGATCTCTTCTGCGCCGCGTTCGATCGCGTCGGCAATCAGCTCGCCGGTGCCATAGGTGGTTGCGATCAAAGGGTTGCGTTTTTCTTTCGGTACGAGCGGCAAGCCGGAGGCCTCCGCCATCTCGATCACCGCCGTGCGACTGTCGCCAAGGAGGCCATACGAAGCCACGACCTTGTCACGCATCGGGCCTGTGACTTCGCACTTGATGAACTGACCGCCGGTTGCGTCGACCAGCGACTGCACGGTGCCTTCACCGCCATCGGCCATCGGCACTTTTACGTAAACCGCATCAGGCCAAACCCGCTTCAAGCCGGCCTCGATCTCACTTGCGACTTCCAGCGACGTCAGGTTTTCTTTGAAGGAATCGGGGGCGATGACAATTTTCATCAGGCGCTTCTTCTCGTGGAGGCTCGTTTCGGTAGGGCTAGTCTGCGACAGGATTAGGGGAAAGTCTGCACTGTGTCGCGCCCGTGCGTTGGCTGAGGCGGGGGCGAGGACTTCCGCCTGATCGTGCCGAAAGCATTAGGCCCCAAGATCCTGGATAGCATCGGACTCCACGATATGCACACCCGGCTCGCTTTGTCTGGCGCAGGCGAGCATGGCCTTGGCGACGGTTTCGGTCGGCACGGCTCGGTATTTCTTGAGGCGGCCGACCATGAGCGGGCCAATGACGGCAAGTGCCCGGTTTCCGACCCGTTCGGCGAGCCGGAACTCGTCGCGCTCGCCTTTCAGTAGAGAGGGCCTGAGAATGTAGGCAGACCGGACGTCAGCCTGCGCGACGCCTTGCTCCATTTCGCCTTTGGTTCGCATGTAAACGCTTTTCGAGTGTGCATCCGCACCGAGCGAGCTGATGGTGACGAAGGCTCCGGCATCCTGCGCTGCGGCCCATTTGGCAAGTGCGATGGGGATGTCGCGATCGACGCGCTGAAAGGCTTGCGTCGACCCGGCCTTCTTCTGCGTTGTGCCGATGCAACAGAACACTGTCTGCACCGGGTCACTTATGGGCACGCCAGACAGGCTCTCGAGGTCGATCACATGTTCCTCGACCTTCGCCAAGCTGGCAAAGGGCGTAGCCCTTCGATGCAGGATGATGATTTTTGCGTAGTCGCCGGATGAGGAAAGCAGCGGGGTGAGCTTACGCCCAATCGCACCTGTTGCCCCGACGATGAGGGCTGTCTTTTCTACCATGCAGGATGGTTCCTCTTTGGCGCTTTTACAGCCAAACCTACTCGCCTGTGCGTTCGCCGTCTAACTCATCGCTGACTTGGTAGCCCAATGTCATGGGACCACTGTGACGTATCGCAGTGCTATGGGTCCTGCGCAATTGCATCCCAAACCGGCGTCTCTCCGAAACATTCGACAAGGAAATCGATAAACTTTCGTGTCTTCGCCGCCAAAAAGCGGTTGGGCGCGTAGAGCGCATGAAGGGCAAGCGGGAGGGCTTGGTGTCGGGGAAGAACGACGTCGAGGCGGCCAGCTGCGATGTCGGGGCCGACGAGAAACGTCGGTAGAATTGCAATGCCTTGCCCGCGCAAAGCCGCAGCGCGCAATACATCCCCGTTATTGGAACACAAGACTGACGTGATTGGCGCTTGAACCGTTTCTGGGCCCTTGGTGAGGGTCCAACGCTGAACGGCTGCGATCTGTCCGTAGCTCAGGCATCGATGGCTTGTCAGATCCTCAATCTTGTCCGGCATGCCGTGCTGCCTAATGTAGTCGGGCGCTGCAACCAGGACGCGTCGTATCGGTGAAAGGCGGCGCGCGATGAGGCTCGAGTCCGCGAGCGCGCCGATGCGGATCGTGACATCGACGCCTTCCTCCAGTGGATCGATGAACCGGTCGTTGAGTGTCAGCTCGATTGCGAGCTCAGGGGTACGGGCCATGAAGTCGGCAACTGCGGGCCCAAGGTAGAGTGTTCCAAACGACATGGGCGCATTGACCTTCAGCACGCCCCTCGGCTCGTCGTGCAGGCTTGAGACTTCGTTTTCCGTTTCCGCGACGTCGGCGAGAATGGCGACACAGCGCCCATAGTAGGCACGGCCCACTTCCGTCGGCACCACGCGCCGGGTGGTGCGGTCGAGCAGGCGGGCACCTAACACCTGCTCCAGTTCCATCACCGCCTTGCTGACCGCGGAGCGCGTTAGGCCAAGGCGGCGCGCGGCCTCGGCGTAGCTGCCGGCGCCCACCACCTTGGTGAATGCATTCATGGCCTCGAGTTTGTCCATTTGTTTCCAAAATGGAACCAGATTGGGCAAAAATACGCCTATTGAGCCGGTATTGTCGACACTCCATTTGGATGGCAGGAGCACAGCCGGCGCTTCGCCGGCCAATGAATGGAGGTCCGATATGCTTACCTTGCGCAAAGCCGAAGACCGTGGCCACGCCAATTTCGGATGGCTCGACAGCCACCACAGCTTTTCGTTCGGCCAATACTACGATCCCGAGCACATGGGGTTTGGGCCGCTACGGGTCATCAACGACGACCGCATCGCCGCGGGCCAGGGATTTCCCACCCATCCCCACAGAGACATGGAGATCATCACCTATGTGCTCGAGGGCGCGTTGCGCCACCAAGACAGCCTTGGGACCGGCTCCGTCATCCGCGCGGGTGATGTTCAGGCCATGTCGGCTGGGACGGGCATTCGTCACAGCGAATACAACGCGTCATCAACCGATCCCGTCCACCTATTGCAGATTTGGGTCATCCCCGAGCGAAAAGGGCTGGCGCCGCGCTACGAGCAAAAGACGTATTCGCGCGATGAAAAGCGGGGCCAGCTCTGCCTGATCGGCTCACGCTCCGGACGCGACGGCTCTATCGTCGTTCACAGCGACATTGACCTTTACGCCGCGCTGTTAGGTGAAGGCGAAGTGGTTCGACACACGCTGGAACCTGGCCGCACCGGCTGGCTGCAGGTGGCGCGGGGGCGGGCAACGATAAACGATCAGATGCTCGATGCCGGCGACGGTGTCGCGATTGCCGAGAGTGGCACGCTGAAAGTTGCACACGTTGCGGATGAAGCGGAGGTCTTGTTGTTCGACATGGCCGCATAGGCGTGAAGCCTCGCAGAACTGACCGCACGACCATTGCTGCCCCAGTACGCCAGTCGTGCTGGGGCACAATTGTTATCGAGGCTTACGAAAGGTTAAGGGGGCGGCTTTAGGGTCACAGACAGCAACCTGGTGCCTTGTTACAAACAAGGCCAAGGGGACATCGGATACAGGGCTTTCGGGAGCGAACGATGCGAATTTCCATTGCACTCGGTGTGGCGGCGTGTGTCGGCGCAATTTTCTTTGTTGCACCGCAGTCGGCCTCGGCTAGCCCGGCGGCTTGGGCGGCCCACGGTGCGAAAGCACAGGGCGCAAACGGCGCGATGATCGAGGTAGGCGGGCGCAAGAGCTATGCTCACTGGCGGCGCGGCCCCTACTACGACGGCCCCTATTTCTTCTACTACCGCGGTTACGCCTACCCCTACTATTCGAACGATGCCTATCGGCGTCGGGGCGTCTACCCCTACTACAAGGCGCCGCCGCCGCGTTGGCGCCGCTGAGCCCAGTCTGTCGGTCGCACTGGTACCGGCTGCTGGCCGTTTGAAGACATCCGAAAGACGCAAGTCCGTCGTCCGTGTTCCGGCGTGACACGTGGCTGCGAATGCGTATAGTGCGCCGCCGAACCCCTGACAGTTAGCAGCGCGCCATGCCCACCAAAGTCGCCGTCAAAACCGCGGGGCGCCGCTCAAGCCCCGACGCGGCCCCACTGCGGCCTCGCCAATCATTCCAGGATCTCATTCTCACCCTGCAGACCTTTTGGGCCGAGCAAGGGTGCGTGATCCTGCAACCCTACGACATGGAGGTCGGAGCCGGGACGTTTCATCCCGCGACGACCTTGCGTGCGCTGGGGCCGAAGCCCTGGAACGCGGGCTACGTACAACCGTCGCGCCGTCCCAAGGACGGTCGCTACGGCGAGAACCCCAATCGCCTGCAGCACTACTATCAGTTCCAGGTTATCATGAAGCCGACGCCGGCCGACATTCAGGACCTCTACCTGGAGAGCCTCGCGCGCATTGGCTTGTCCTCCGACGTGCACGACATCCGCTTCGTCGAGGACGACTGGGAGAGCCCGACGCTTGGCGCTTGGGGGCTTGGCTGGGAGGTGTGGTGCGATGGCATGGAAGTCTCCCAGTTCACCTATTTCCAGCAGGTCGGCGGATTCGACTGCGAGGTCGTCTCGGCTGAGATCACTTATGGGCTTGAGCGCCTCGCCATGTACGTTCAGGGCGTCGATCGCGTTTACGATTTGAACTTCAACGGCCGCACGGATGCGCGCCGGATCAACTACGGGGACATCTTCCTGCAGGCTGAGCAGGAGTTTTCGCGCTTCAACTTCGAGTACGCCGACACCGCGATACTGCACCAGCACTTCATTGACGCGGAAAAGGAGTGCAAGGCGCTGCTGGAACAGGGGGCGAAGGACGAGCGCCACGAGATGGCGCTTCCGGCCTACGATCAGTGCATCAAGGCGTCACACGTTTTCAATCTCTTGGACGCGCGCGGCGTCATTTCTGTCACAGAACGCCAGAGCTACATTCTGCGCGTGCGCGAACTGGCGAAGGCCTGTTGCGCGGCCTGGCTCAAGACTGAAGGAGGCGGCTCATGATTTCCCCTGAGATTATCGGTGCGTTGATTGTCGGTTTGCCCGCTTTGCTGATTGCGGTGGTGTTGTTCTGGAACCGTCTGCGGCCGGTGTTTTGGTTCGTACTGGCGCTGATCGTCGTCGGTGTGGGTTATCTCGCGTCGACCGGCGCCACCGCTGATATTGCCCAATACGTCATGGGAAAATTGTAGGGCGACATGCCTGAGCTGCTGCTTGAGTTATTTTCCGAAGAGATCCCGGCGCGCTTGCAGGCGCGTGCGGCTGACGATCTGCGCCGCCTTGTCGTCGATGGACTGAGCGCTCGCGGACTTGAGGTTGGTGAGGCGCGCAGCTTCGCTACGCCTCGCCGGCTGGCCCTTGTCATCGATGATGTGCCGCCAAAGTCTCCGGCCGTTTCCGAGGAGCGCAAGGGACCGCGCGTCGGTGCGCCCGAGAAAGCCATCGAAGGGTTCCTGCGCGGCGCGGGGCTCGACTCGGTCGATCAGGCAGACATCGTCAAGGACGAGAAGAAGGGCGACTATTACGTCGCGCACCTCAAGATGCCGGGGCGCAAGGCGACCGAGATTATCGCCGAGACCGTGACGGAAACGGTGGCACAGTTTCCTTGGCCGAAGTCGATGCGCTTCAACTGTTTCCTGGACAACGGCACGGAGTTGCGCTGGGTCAGGCCGCTGCAGTCAATCTTGTGTCTGCTCGACGGCAAGGTCGTGCGCTTCGACATTGCCGGCATCAAGGCTTCCGATACGACGTCGGGTCACCGCTTTCTGGCGCCCGATCGCTTCGAGGTCAAAGGCTTCGCCGACTACAAGAAGCGCCTAAAGCAGCACAAGGTCATTCTGGATGCGAATGAGCGGGCCGCGATCATCGCAGAGAATGCGCACGAGCTTGCGGCGGACGCGAAGCTCAAGCTCGTCGAGGACGATGGGCTGACGGCCGAGAACGCTGGCCTGACCGAGTGGCCGGTCGTCTTGATGGGCGAATTCGACAAGTCCTTTCTGGAGGTGCCGCCGGAGTGTCTCATCACCTCGATGAAGACGCACCAAAAGTGCTTCTCGCTGCGCCATGGTAAGAAGCTTGCGAACAAGTTCCTGCTTGTTTCGAACCTGAAAGCCAAGGACGGCGGCAAGGAGATTGTTGCGGGCAATGAGAAAGTGATCGCTGCGCGGTTGTCGGATGCCAAGTTCTTCTGGGAGCAGGACTTGAAGCGCCCACTCGATGAGATGGCGAGCGCGCTCGATGCCATCACCTTCCACGAGAAGCTTGGTACGCAAAAGGAGCGCGTGGAGCGTATTGCGGAACTGGCGTTCCAGATCGCCGGCGCGGTCGATGCGGTGCCCGAAGACGCGCGCCGCGCAGCCCAACTGTGCAAGGCTGATCTCGTGTCCGGCATGGTCGGAGAGTTCCCCGAACTGCAGGGCTTGATGGGCCGCTACTATGCGGAAGCCGCCGGAACGAAGCCGGAAATCGCCCGTGCGCTCGAGCTGCACTACAAGCCGAAGGGCCCGACCGATTCAGTGCCGCTGGAGAAGGAAGGCGATGCGGTTGCGATCGCCGTGGCGCTTGCGGACAAGCTCGACACGCTCGTTGGGTTCTGGGCGATTGACGAGAAACCCACGGGCTCCGGCGATCCCTACCAGCTCCGTCGCGCCGCGCTGGGCGTCATCCGTCTCGTGCTCGAGAACGATTTGCGCGTCAGTCTTTCAAGAAAAATCGGGTTGGCAGCCGATCTCTATCTGCGTCAGATAGCGAACCGTCCAAACCCAATTTCCGTAAGTGCTCCTGAAGCGATTGCTCACGATCTTATTCCCTTCTTTGCGGAACGCCTGAAGGTCTATTTGCGCGAGCAAGGTGCGCGGCACGATCTTATCGACGCGGTGTTCGCGCTGGGCGGCCAGGATGACCTGGCGCTGATCGTCAAGCGTGTCGAGGCGCTGGGTGAATTCCTCACGACCGACGACGGCGTCAATCTTCTGACCGGCGTCAAGCGTGCGCAAAACATCCTCACCATTGAGGAGAAGAAGGACAAGACGAGCTACGCCGAGACTTACGAAATCGCGCTCCTCAAAGAAAAAGAAGAGCTGGCGCTTGCCGCAGGTATCGAGAGCGTCAAGCAGGATACGGCCGCCGCCATCGAAGTGGAGAACTTCGCCGGTTCCATGCGTGCGCTGGCAGAACTGCGCAAGCCCGTCGACGCCTTCTTTGACAAGGTGACCGTCAACACGGACGATCCGGCGCTGCGCAAGAACCGTCTGCATCTGCTCTCCGAGATTCGCGCGGCCACCTCAAACGTCGCCGATTTCACCAAAATCGCCGGTTGACGCATTGGCGCGTAACGAACGGCGCCCGCCGCCCGAACACCCCTTCTAACGCTCATCGCTCTTGGAGGGGCCGAACCCTATGACGCGCGCGCTCATTCGCTTCATCGCCATCGCACTTCTCACGGCTGCCGGCGCCAGTGCCCAGGCGGGCGAGCCACGCGCCGTGATCGAGCTTTTCACCAGCCAGGGCTGCTCCTCGTGTCCGCCGGCGGACGAACTCTTCGCCACAATGGCCAACGACCCCGACATCATCACGCTGTCGCTGCCCGTCGACTACTGGGACCGGCTAGGTTGGAAGGATACGTTTGCAACGCCGGCCTTCACAGCACGCCAGAAGAATTACGCGTTCGTGCGTGGCGATGGTCGGGTCTACACGCCACAGGCCGTCATCAATGGCAGCCAACACGCGGTGGGCTCAAATCGCAGCGCCATCGATAGCGCGGTGACCGCGACGGCGTCCGCCCTGACCGTGCCGGTGGACGTAAGCAATGCCGACGGAACGGTTGCCATTTCCGTTGGTGCTGCGCCGGGTGGCCTGAACACCAAAGGCACCGTTGTGGCGATGCCGACATTGTCGGCGCGCCAAGTGGCCATCGGGCGGGGCGAAAATGCGAAACGCAAGGTGACCTATACAAACATCGTGCGCGAGATATTGCCCTTGGGGACCTGGCAGGGCGAGCCCCGCGACTTCACCATTCCCGCAACCCAGCTCGAAGGGTACGACGGCGTGGTCGTCATGGTGCAGACAGGGGCGGTTGATGAGCCGGGCCCCATCGTTGGTGCGGCGCGCACAAGCCTGCGCTGACGCCCTTTGCTGGTGAATTGTGTCGCACCGCGAAGACACACTTTGAAAAAGCGTATCGCAAAAGGTGTCGCTGGCCTCCGCAGCGGGCGACAAACGATGTTCAATGCGCTATACGCCTGCGCGCATGAAGATTATCAATTCCTCCGACGACCTCACCGCACTCTGCAAGCGCCTCTCGTCCAGTGACTATGTCACGGTCGACACCGAATTCATGCGCGAACAGACATTCTGGCCGCAGCTCTGCCTGATCCAGATCGCTGCGCCTGATGAGGCCGCAATCGTTGACCCGCTTGCCAAGGGCCTCGACCTCTCTGCGTTTTGGGAGCTGATGGCGAATGAGAGCATCGTCAAGGTGTTCCACGCCGCGCGCCAGGACATCGAAATCGTCTATGCCAAAACGGGACTGGTGCCGCATCCGGTCTTTGACACGCAGGTCGCTGCCATGGTGTGCGGCTTCGGAGAGTCGATCAGCTACGTCAACCTCGTGAAGAAAGTGACGGGCACCGATCTCGATAAGACCTCACGCTTTTCCGATTGGGCGCGTCGTCCCCTTTCGGAGCAACAGCTCACGTATGCGCTCGCCGATGTCACGCACTTGCGTGACGTTTATGCCCATCTGCGCGACGAGCTTGAAAAGTCTGCGCGAGCCGCTTGGCTCAACGAAGAGATGGGTGTTCTCACCGATCCCAAAACGTACGCGCAGCATCCCGAAGAAGCATGGCGGCGGCTGAAAATACGCGCTCGCAACCGCAAGGCTCTGGCGGTCCTGATTGAGTTGGCGGCTTGGCGAGAGCGTGTCGCCCAAGCTCAAGACGTGCCGCGCGCGCGCGTGCTGCGCGATGAGGCGATCTATGATATTGCCAGCCATGCGCCAACGACCCCTGAGAAGATGAGCGAGCTGCGGTCGCTGAGTGACGGATTTTCGCGGTCGGCCCGCGCGCGCGAGATCATCGCGGCAGTAAAGACGGGCTTGGAGCGCGATCCCAAGACCCTGCCGCATGTTCGCCAGGGTCAGCAAACCACTCCTGATGCCGCAGCGCTAATCGAGCTATTGCGCGTGCTTTTGAAGGCGGCCGCTGCCCGCCATGCCGTTGCGCCACGTCTCATTGCCAGCGCCGAAGATCTGGAGCGCATTGCAACCGAGGCTGAGCCCGATGTCGCCGCCCTCAAGGGCTGGCGCCGGAGCTTATTTGGTGATGATGCGTTGCGCTTAAAGCGCGGAGAGATCGCCCTGACGCTCAATCGCGGCGAGGTGGTTGCGATTCCAGCGACGGCCAGACCGAGCGAATAAAAACGCCTATCTTCTTCCCGGATCGTAGCGGTTCTTCTGGCGCCACTCGGAAAAGAAATAAGCCAAGCTGTCGTCGATCGTCTCGGGCAGAACAATGCGAACCGTCACAAGCTGATCGCCCGCCGTAGATTTCCCGGCCGGATTGATGCCTTTGCCCTTCATGCGAAAGACGCGGCCCGAGCTGGTCCCCTTTGGGATCGTCAGTTGGACACGGCCGGAGATGGTTATCACCTCGACCTTCGCGCCGAGCACCGCCTCGTCGATCGTGATGGGCAGATCGAGTAGAATGTCGCTGCCAAGGCGCTTGAACTGTGGATGCGGGCGCACGCGAATTTCAACGAGGGCGTCTCCAGGTTCCGCACCTCCAAAGCCGCCTGCACCTTTGCCCTTGAGCCGCAGCACCTGGCCATCGTCGACACCGGCCGGCACGTTGAGATCGAGCGCACCGCCACCTGGCAATGTTACGCGCCTTTTGGCGCCGGTTGCCGCTTCCAAAAAGTCGACCTGCAGCGTGTAGCGAACGTCCTGACCTTTGACAGCAAAGCCGCCTCTGGGTCCGCGCGGGCCGCCACGCTCCGACCCAAAGAGGTCGGAGAAAATGTCACTGAAGTTGTCGAAGGCCGCGCCGGCTCCAGCCCCCGCATGGGCGCGCTGGGAATATTGGCGAAACGGGTCATGGCGGGGCTCGCCGCGCGCGTCGATCTCTCCGCGGTCGAAGGCTCTGCGCTTTTTCGGATCACCCAGTATCTCGTAGGCGGCGGAGATCTTTTTGAAGCGCTCCTCGGCTCCGGTCTGATTTGTCGGGTTTAGATCGGGATGCAGCTCCTTAGCCAGCCTGCGGTAGGCCCTGCGGATGTCATCATCCGATGCGCCTTTGGCAACACCCAGGATCGCATAGGGGTCGTCGGCTATCACGAGAGGGTCCCAATCCGTCGAAAGAGTTGTCTGCAGTTAAGCGATAATTGTGGCGGACGCGCGCCTCAGGCAAGGCCTACCTTAGCGTCCAATGCGGATTTCTGCATTACGGTCCAGTAATTGAGCCAGGACATCCAGGCGCCGGCGCAGGCGCTCCCCATCCAGGTCCGCATACGTTCTCGGCAATCTCAGAACGAGCATGTCCTCTTCATAACGTAACGGCGTCTCGTCAATGACCCCCGCGACGCCGATCGACAACATATGAGCTACACGGATGGCCGCGCCGACAACTCTGGCGCGTTTCTGCCAACGCTTTGAGACCAGCGACTTCAGGCGTTCAGACAGCTCATGGCCGCTGATATCGCCGGGGCTCGTATGACGGTAGAACGTCGCAAGCGCGAGAAAGACTCGGCCGGGGTGGTCGATCCCACCAAGGGCGGCATAGGCGACAAGGTTCAGGCTCTGGTCCCCGCGATAGTCGGGGTGGGCGCGCCAGCCGACGTCCGAAATCAGGCATGCTGCATGACGTAGCCGGCGTTCCTCCTGCGACTCTTTGGGGCCAGGGGGGGCAAAGATCGCGTCGGTCCAGTCGCACAGCTCCCAGGCGTGCTCAAGTGATCGCGAGCGCAGGCTTGCAAGCTCGGCGCAAAAGCAGAGTAGGGGATCCTTGCGCCGCTCATGGGCGGGCAGAAGGCTGAACAGCAGACCCTCGCGAATCCCGAAAACCGAGAAGACCACTTGCTTCGGCTTGGCCGCCTTCAGCGCTTGAGCGAGCACGGCGGCGCCATAGGGAAGCACTTCGCGCCGTGGACGCGACACGTCGTCAATTCCCGTAAGGCCGCCGACCTTCTTCGTTTTGGAAATGAATTCGCAAAAGTCGATCGCCTGGTCAGTCGGAATGGTATAGCCGTGCGTCACACGCAGCGGGTAGCCGGTAATTTCCATATGCAAGTGCGCGAGCGCCCGCCAGCTTCCGCCGACAGCATAAAACGAGCGCCCTTCACCTTCCTTCAGCCAAGGCACCTCGGCGAGACTCTCAGCCGCCATAGGTGCGGCTTTCTCCAATTTCGCGCCCGTGGCATCGATCAGCCGTAAGCCTCCGAGAGGCAATGTCACCGCTTTTTTTAGCTTGTCCTCGGCCAGATCGATGAGCTCCAAGCTGCCGCCCCCAAGATCACCCGCAATCCCGTCGGGGTGCATGAAACCCATCATCATGCCCTGCGCGACAAGCTGGGCTTCTTTCTCGCCCGAAAGTACCTCGATGCGTGCGCCACAGATCTTTTCAGCACGCGCAATGAAATCTTGCCCATCGACAGCATCGCGGACGGCCGCCGTGGCGATGGCGCGAACGTTCTTCACCTGGAGAATGCGCGCGATGGCATGAAAGCGAACGAGGGCGGCAAGTGCCCGCCTTTTGCTTTCCTCGCCGAGTCGCCCGGTGGACGCAACGGACCGGCCAAGGCCGCAGAGAACCTTTTCGTTAAACAGCGGGGCTGGGGACCGCACCGCACCTTCATAGATGACCAGACGCACGGAGTTAGAACCGATGTCGATCACACCGAGGGGTTCAAACTCCAAGATGCGGCGCTGTTCGCCGAACAACCGCTCCAAGCTGGTCAAGGCCGGCCCCTGGTCAATTCTTCTTGCTTAGGCTGAAGCGGGGAGGGAAGTTTTCCTTCAGCGCTTGCCCACGGCCCGAGAGGCTCGGGTTCGTCAGGAAATACTGATGGGCGTTGAAGGCTTCCACTCCCTTTGCCGGAACGATCCGCACAGACGAACCATCCGGTTTAATGCACCAGCTCTGTTGGTTATCTCTGAGGTTTGCAACCATGATCTGGTCGAGAACCTGCTCATGGACTGTAGGGTTCAAAATGGGAACCATGGCCTCGACGCGCCTGTCGAGGTTGCGGGGCATCATATCAGCGGAGCTGATGTAAACGGTTGAATTTGGTGAAGGCAGTTGTTCGCCGCGTCCGAAACAATAGATGCGCGCGTGTTCAAGAAAGCGTCCGATGATGCTCTTGACGCGAATGTTTTCCGACAGACCAGGAATCCCGGGACGCAGGCAACAGACGCCGCGAACCACAAGGTCGATCTGCACGCCAGCCTGGCTTGCCTCATACAGCGTCGTGATGATCTGGCCGTCAACGAGCGCGTTCATCTTCATCCAAATGTTCGCGGGACGACCAGCCTTCGCGTGGTCAATTTCCTCGCGGATATGTGCGATGATTCGCTCGCGGATGCCATGCGGACTGGCCGCCATCACTTCAAGTTCGGCGGGTTCTCCATAACCAGTGACAAAATTGAGAATCCGCGTGACGTCGCGTGCGATTGCCGGATTGGTCGTGAATAGCGACAGATCGGTATAAACACGGGCGGTTTGCGGATGGTAGTTACCGGTGCCGATGTGGCAGTAGGTTGTGAGTTCGGACCCTTCGCGCCGCACAATGAGCCCGAGCTTGGCATGAGTCTTAAGCTCGACGAAGCCGTAGACGACATGCACGCCGACGTTCTCGAGATCGCGGGCCCAGCGGATGTTTGCAGCTTCATCGAAGCGCGCCTTGAGCTCGACAACCGCAGTCACGGACTTGCCTGCTTCCACCGCCTCTTTCAAAGCGCGCACGATGGGGCTGTCGCTTGACGTGCGATAGAGCGTCCACTTGATGGCCATGACGTTGGGATCCGCCACGGCTTGGCGAAGGTACTGTACGACCACATCGAAGGACTCGTAAGGGTGGTGAACGATGATGTCCTTCTTGCGAATGGCCTCGAAACAGTCGCCACTGAATTCGCGGATGCGTTCTGGAAACCGGCTGCTGAATGGTTTGAAGAGCAGGTCGGGCCGGTCAGATACGATCAACTGAGACGTGTCGGCGAGACCTAGAAGACCTTCCTTCACAAAGACCGACTCGTCTCCGACCTCCAGTTCCTGCACGACGAACCGCTTGAGCGGATTCGGCATTGCGGCTTCGAGTTCCAGTCTTATGACGTGTCCGCGTCGGCGCCGCTTTAGCGCGGTCTCGTATGACCGAACGAGATCCTCCGCTTTCTCCTCCAGTTCGATGTCGCTGTCGCGAAGCAATCGGAAGACGCCTTTGCTCTTGATTTCGAATCCTGAGAACAGCTCCTCGATGAACAGGGTGGTCAAGCTTTCGACGCGAATGAAGCGAAGGTCGTTCGGGTCGCTTTCTTCGCTGTTCAGACGTATGAACCGTTCGAGCTGGCCGGGAATCGGGATGAGACCATTCATCACTTTTCCGTCGCTCTCGCGGACGAGCTCGACGACGACGACCAACCCCTTGTTCAAGATGAAGGGGAACGGGTGCGCCGGGTCGACGGCAATCGGAGTCAGGATGGGAAAAATGTGTGAGAGAAATAGTCGCTTCAACCAGCCACGTTCGGGTGCGCGAAGGTCTTTGGACTCCAGGATATGAAGTCCCGCTTCGGCCAGTTCCTTTCTCAAAGTGCGCCAGCAGGCTTGCTTATCGGCAACGAGGCCTGCCGCGAAGCGATTGATCGCACGCAATTGCTGGGCCGGCGTCAAGCCGTCCTCAGAAAGCGTCTGCACGTCGGCTGAGACCTGCCCATACACGCCAGCGACGCGCACCATGTAAAACTCGTCCAAGTTGGAGGCCGAGATCGACAGAAAGCGGAGTCGTTCCAGAAGTGGGTGACGCTCATTTTGCGCCTCCTCGAGTACGCGCCGGTTAAACTGCAGCCAGGAAAGCTCACGGTTATAAAAGCGCGCGCGACCCTCCGGAGGCGTCTTCGCCTTCGGTTGCGGCTTCTCCCGGACTTTGTTCCCGGCGTTCGTCATCTGTTACTCCTCAAAATGTCCGCTACACCCCATAGGGTGAGTACAACACGACAATGACATACACGGCAGACCTTAGGTTTTTATCACTCCGTGCCGCCAGCGTTTTCGCACGCTGACAGGGCCTCGGCTGCGAGCGCTCGCGTGACCTTCCGCTGTTTGGCGAGTGCCAAGCGGTCGACCTCGGCAACGACGCGGTTTGCAGCCTCCATGGATCGTTCCATACGCACACCCAGGTATTCTACAACAGCGGGTTCGATATTGAGTTGCCGATCAGAAAACAGTTTTACGAGCACCGCCCTCAAGAGGACGTCGTCGGGTGCCAGAAGCTCAACGATCGGTAGCGCACGCATGCGCGAGCGCAGATCGGGCAGCGCAATGTCGAGATCGCCGGGTGCCACGTGCGATGTCATCAGAACACTGATCCGGCTTTCGCGAGCAAGGTTGAGTAGGTGAAACAGCGCCTGCTCGTCTGCGCAGCCGATGTCGAGATCTTCGATGACGAGCGCAGTGTTGTTTTTCATCTCTCCAACGCGTGCATCGGTCAGCCTATCTGCGGTGATAAGTTCGCCCGACGTTCGCAACTGCCACACATGCGCCAAGTGGCTCTTGCCCGAGCCGCGCGGCCCGATGACGACGGCGGCCGGATGCGGCCAGTTCGGCCAGCGATCGATGAGTTCCACAGCCGCAGCATTCGAGTGACTGACGAGATAATCCTCAGCACCAAGCGCTGCGCGGTGCGGTAAGTCGAGTACGAGTTGGCGCGGTGCTGCGGTCATGGCGCCGGCGGTTCCTGTGAAGGTCTCTCAGCATGTGGGGGGACGTCTTCACCCTGGTAGACGGTGCTTTCAAGATAGACCTTCAGCGCGAAGCGAACGAGGACGGCGATGGCCGCTCCGATAGGCACGGCAAGAAGAACGCCGACGAGCCCGAAGAGATAGCTGAAGGCAAATAGCGAGAAGATAATCCAAACGGGATGGAGTCCGACTTTTGAGCCAACGATCTTTGGGCTCAAAAACGCTCCGTCAAGCACCTGTGCGCCAGCGAAGACGCCCAAGACAATCAAGATCGGCGTTGTTTGCGGCCAAAACTGAATGACGGCGATGATCGTCGCGCTGATCAACCCCAGGGCCCACCCAACGAAGGGAATGAAGCTCAATATCCCCGTTCCCAGACCTACCAGAAGGCTGTAGCGCAGACCTGCGGTACTCAATGCCAGCACATAGTAAACTGAAAGAATAAGACAGATCGTGCCCTGGCCGCGAATGAAAGCTGCGACGGTGTCGTTGATGTCGCTGGCAAGGCGCCGGATCGTTGGTGCGTGGTCTCGCGGCAGCCATGAGTCAATTTTGGCGAGCATCGAGTGCCAGTCGATGAGAACGTAGAACACGACGACCGGCGTTACGAGCACTAGGGACAGAAAGTTGAAGAGCGCCAAGCCTTGGCTCCAAAGAGAGCCTGCAAAATCTCCAGCAAGGCTGCCCCAGTTTTCTGCCATGCCCTGCGAAGCACGGTTGAGACCCGCTTCAAATTCCGGGTAGTGGGTGCCCAATTGCTGGCGAGCCCACGACTCCAGTAACGTTTGCAGGCGCTCGATTTCGTCGGGCAGCGCTACGGCGAACTGTTGGATTTGGGTTAGCAGCAGCGGCACCAGTAAGATGAGCGCAGCAACGAGCAGACAGCTGACGGCTACCACAATCAGCATGGCCGTAAGTGCGCGCGGGATTCCGCGTTGCGTGAGTTTGTCGGCGACGGGGCTAAGGAAGTAGGCAATGACGATGCCTGCCACGAAAGGCAGCATGATCGCTTCCAGTAGGCCGATAAGGATCCCGAAGAGTATGGCCACCGAGATCCAGAAAAGCACCTGTCGCCCGATACCCATCATTTGGCCCTTTAGCGGGTTGCGCTCAATCGCGCCGGTCAGCCGCTCGTAACATCCTCGCCAGTCGATTCATATCCTGACATATGCAGGAGCCAAGTGCGAAGATAGGCGGCAAGTGACGCCAGCGTGAGAAAGCCCGTTATCCAAATCAGGCCAAAGCGGAGCCATCCTAGCCCGAGACCGAAGCCTTCATCAGCCAGAACGGTACCTGCAAGAATAATCTGCGCAACCGTGTTGGCCTTGCTGACGATTAACGGCCGAATCCGCATGGGATTGCCGAGCAACCAGGACAGTACGACGGCAATCACGATCAATATGTCACGAGAGACGACGGCAATCACGAGCCACAGCGGAAGTTTGCCTGCCACTCCCAGGGCGAGAAAAATACAAACAATGAGCAGTTTGTCGGCAATCGGATCGAGATAGGCGCCAAGCTCGGTCTTCCATCCGAACGACTTGGCGAGATACCCGTCAACGGCATCCGAAATGCCTGCAATGATGAACGCAAAAAAGGCGGCTTGAGTTTGCCCCGTCACAAGGAGCCAGAAGACGAACGGCACCAAGATCACGCGGCCTAGAGAAATGAAGTTGGGAATAGTCAAAGCTCAATCCTGGTCTTCTGTTCGGTCCCGAATTCGTTCGGCATTCTTATGTTCGCGCCATCGCCCGGCCAATTTTACCGATTGCCGTGCGCCTGGGCCTTGACTTTATACGGGGTGCGGCCTGCGTGGGGGCAGGTCTCGGGGCCGCAGGCGGCAGATTGAGCCCCTGGAGCACAAAACCGCGAGAATTTCCAGCAAGCACTGGCAGGTGGGACAACGTTACCGCAGGCAAACAAGAACGCGCCGAGCGCCCCGTCAAGCCCTTCAGTACCCCGCGCGAAGGACCCAACCACCTCCGTAGCCTTGGAGTGACAGGCCTCGGGGGGAAAGGGCGGAGGCGAGCTCGTTTACGCCACCGGGATAGCGCAGCGACACGTTGGCACCACTCGCCGTCTCCGCGTCGATCGTGAGGTCTTCGACGCCCGGCAGATCAAGTAGCTGGCGGCGGATGTCGTACCACTCTGCGAGGCTCGAATACTGTGCTTGAAGCACAACTGGCATACCGCTGGAGCGGCCAGGCCCGGCCTTAACCGATTTCCACCGTCCCTCGATAACGCCTTGGCCGATCACGGCGGCGAGTTCCATCGCGTAGGTGATATCGCCGTCGAATACCCGATAGCTGCGTCTCAGATTGATCGGTCCGGCGGCGTCCACACCTGCGAGGGTGACATTAAGACGCCGTGTGGCTGGATCAGGTTCTGCAATCGCAACGATGATCAAGTTGGATTGGTAGGCGCTCGAGAGTGCGCGGCCGGCGCTGTTGTCCCCGTTGGCAAGCTTCTTCAGCGTATCGGCTTGAGTTTGTGGATTGAGAGCTTTGAGTTCGATGGGTGTCAGCGTGTGTTCAAGGTCCAGCCCGCGCCACACTGAGGTCCAGGTCGAAGAAACCTGGCCGCCCTGAATTCCGCCTTGAGCATCTAGAACGACGGGCACGAGTGCGATCTCGGTGGCTTGCTCCTCAACAAACGGCACGCCTTCCTGTTGCAGAACCCCGCGGACGGCCTGTGGGCGGAAGGAAAAGTCGAGCGTCGCAATGTAGCGTGTGCGCGAGTTGCGTTCTGACCGAATGGAGAGCCCCTCAAAAAAGTCGGAGGAGTTCAGAACCGACAGGCGTTTCAGCCGGTCATACTCGGTGACTGGGACCAAGCGTTTCAAGAGGGAGCCGAACGCGGCTTCTTGGCCATCGGCCAGCGCCTTCTTCTTGGCGGTGACGGCATTCTCAGCTTCAGCATCCACGGGGTAGTTGGCGACCGTATAGACTTCTTCGTCGGCCGCAACGGCGGTGCTCGGGCCAGCAAGAGCCAAGGCACACGCGACTGCCACTGTCAGGTTTCTCAACAGCCCTTCCCGCAAGTGGCCCTCCAATCCGCTGCCCGTGTTGCCGACTGGCCGCCGGAACTGCTAGGACGCCCCATCTCCTGCAGCCATTGCGGCGAAAGTCGGGATCTTAAGGTGAAATGACAGAGCCGGGTCCCAAAGGCAAGCCGACCATTTCCTATCGTGATGCCGGCGTCGACATAGACGCTGGTAATCAACTTGTTGAGGCCATTAAGCCACTCGCCAGGGCCACGCGCCGGCCTGGCGCCGATGCAAGTTTGGGTGGATTTGGAGGATTGTTCGATCTCAAGGGGGCCGGGTTCAGAGACCCGATTCTGGTGTCGGCGACAGATGGTGTCGGCACCAAGCTGAAAATCGCCATCGAAACGGGCTGCCACGATACGATCGGCATCGATCTTGTGGCCATGTGCGTCAACGATCTTATCGTTCAAGGCGCCGAGCCCTTGCTGTTCCTCGATTATTTTGCGTGCGGAAAACTCGATGTGGAAACCGCGCGCAGTGTTGTTGCTGGTATCGCTGCGGGTTGCACGGAAGCAGGCTGCGCGCTTGTCGGCGGCGAGACGGCTGAAATGCCGGGCATGTACGCTTCAGGTGATTATGATCTCGCAGGCTTTGCAGTCGGCGCCGTTGAGCGTGGGCAGATCCTGCCGGCCGGCAACATCGCTGTGGGAGACGTTCTCATCGGGTTGCCATCCGCTGGCGTTCATTCCAACGGCTATTCGCTCGTTCGCCGGTTGGTTGCCGAGGAGAAGCTTTCCTGGAGCGCGCCGGCCCCGTTCGAGCCTAACCAGTCGCTCGCGCAGGCGCTGCTCACACCGACACGCATCTACGTCAAGCCGCTGCTTGCGGCGCTCAAAGCAACGGGGCGCGCTGGCAAAGCAATCAAGGCTTTGTCGCACATCACGGGCGGTGGCATCTCAGAGAATTTGCCGCGTGTTCTTCCTGAAGCCGTCAGCGCGCACATTGATCTTTCGGCCATTGCCGCCCCTCCCGTATTCGGTTGGCTCGCGAAGGCTGGAAATCTCGATCAGGCCGAGCTGCTTCGCACCTTCAACTGCGGCATCGGGATGATCGTTGTCGCTGCCAAGAACGAAGCCGACGCCGTGCTGTCAGCTCTCAGCGAGACCGGCGAGATGCCTGCGGTGATCGGTGAGATCGCAGCGCCCGGCGGAACCAGAAGTAAAGCGAAGGGAAGTAGCGCCGCGTGGGCTGTCAACTATTCGGGCGCGCTGAATTTTGTTGCCTGATCGCGTCGCAGTAGCGGTGCGGCTGGCGGGAGAGGCCATATGACTGCCGCTGAGGAGCACACCAAGGCCGTCCGGCTCTGGCCCTACGTCAAGCAATTCATTCCGATCTATCTTGGTCTGTCGATCGCGGTGGCCGTCGTTTTGTTTGTGTTCGAGTTCCAGACCAATGCTGGCGTCAACGTTGCAGTCTTGGTCCCATCGTTGGTTCTGCCGATAATCAGGTTCGTCAGCGATTATCAAAGACCGTTCGACAGGTCTGAGCGGCTCCGCTTCACCTTTCTGATCTTCCTGGCATCCATTGTCGCGTCGCTCGCACTCCTTGCTGTGGCAGGCGTGATTGTCTTCTCCATCGAACACAGCGCACCCTCCATAGAGGAGGTGGTCGTCATAATGCGGTTGTTTGCCTGGCAGATTGCGCTTTCGGTTTTTGTGACGAGCCTCGTCTACCTGGCGGTCATATACTTTTTCTCCGGCTTCTACGCCCGTTTCCTCACCAAGCGACTTGCGGCAAAGGGCGGGGCGTAATGACGGCATCGAGCGTCACAACGAACATGAGTTGGTCGCCGTGAAGAAGCGCGTTGGTATTCTAATTTCAGGCAGGGGGTCGAACATGGCCTCGCTGATCGCGGCTGCGCGCAAAGATGATTATCCCGCCAAAATTGTCTGCGTTCTTTCCAATCGACCTGATGCGTTGGGACTTAACACTGCCGAAAGCGAAGGCATTCCTGCCAGCGCGATCGATCACAAGGCGTTCGCAGTTCGAGAGGCCTTCGAAGCCGAACTGGATGGGGCGCTGAGATCATTTCAGGTCGACATCGTCGCCTGCGCCGGCTTCATGCGGATCATGACGGCGCCCTTCGTCGAGCGGTGGCGCGACAGAATGGTCAATATCCACCCGTCGTTACTTCCCGCCTTCAAGGGGCTCGACACGCACGCCCGCGCCATTGCGGCAGGCGCCAAGCTCACGGGCTGCACCGTTCATGTCGTCCGGCCGGATATGGATGCTGGGCCCATTATTGCCCAGGCTGCGGTCCCAATTCTCGATTCCGACATAGCCGAATCGCTGGCAGCGCGGGTATTGCGGGTCGAGCATATGCTTTATCCCCACGCGCTTGCCCTGTTTGCGGCTGGGAAAATCCGTGTTGAGGGTGAGCGCGTCGTGGGGCCCCCAGCCCCATCCAACCCCTTGGAATGCCTCGTTTGGCCGCCCCTGGACGTGCCGGGTGGAACTTGATGCATATCAAATCCGGCGCGCCAAATTGAAGCGGATTTGACAGTCCTGATAGACACTTAGGTCTTGGGGATGCTACTTAGACGACCGCTTTGGGGCACTTAGCGAAGCGGTTTGCGCCGCCATTATCCAAGGCCGGTTTCCAAATTTACATCCCGTTGTCTGGATTAGGCATAGAAAGTGCGTTCGCACGGCCCGTTCCCCGGGAGAAGACCTCATGACCGCGACAGCAAAACAAATGAACGAACCCGCGCCGGCTCACACGCAGGGTCTGGGTGAAGAGAGCAGCATCTGGTTCAAGCTCAGTCCGCTCCTCAAGGGTGGCATTGACAACCCGATGCGTATCCTCATGCAGATGTCGGAGCGCTACGGGCCCGTCATTCCCATCAACATCGCCAATCAGCGCGTGGTCATGATCAGCGGGCCTGAGTTCTTCAAGCACGTGCTGGTGACCAAGGCGGACAACTACATCAAATATTTCGACGGCCTGAAGCCCATCTTCGGCAAGTCGATGATAACCAACGACGGCGCGCTCTGGCAGAAGATCAGAATGCCCCAGCAGCCGGCGTTTCACCCCGACATGTTCGCCGAGTACATCCCCTACTTCCTCGACGCAATCCGCTCCAAGATGGACATCTGGGCCAACCTTGCGAAGTCGGGCCAGACGGTGGAAATGGTCGAGCAGACGTGGACGCTCGCCGCTGACATGATCTGCAAGGCGTTGTTTGACCGGGACATGCCGTTCAATCCGCACTTCGTCTTCAAGTGCGTGAAGACCTACACGGACGTCATGAACCACAAGGAGATTCGCCTGAAGAAACAGGCCGGCGAAATCTTCGAAATGACCGAGCAGGATGCTGCCAAGGCCATGGAGGTCTGGGCCAGCGTGCCGCCGGAGGTCATTTCCGCCGATCCGCGCGAACAGCGCGAGCGCACGCTTCTCAAGATGATCGAAGCCGCCGTCGCAGATCCTGACGTTCCAGAATTCGATGAGCAGCAGGCCGTCGACGAGCTCAAGCAATACCTTTGGGCCGGTACGGAGACGACGGCTTTGACGCTGGCTTGGGCCCTATACGAGACCGCGCGCCACCCCGAAGCTGCCGAGCGCATCCGCAGGGAAGGCGAGGAAGTATATGGCGACCGCGAACCCACGGCTGCCGACTATTCCGCGCTCGCTTACACCCGCGCCGTGATCCAGGAAACGATGCGGCTCTATCCGCCAATTTGGGGCCTGATCCGCGTGGCCGCAGCCGAAGACGAGATTGGCGGCAAGGAGATCCACGCTGGCGACCGCATCATGCTGTTCGCCTACGGCGCACATCACAACCCGGAGTTCTGGGAAGAGCCGGAAGAGTTCCGGCCCGAGCGTTGGATGGGCGGCGGTGCGAAGAAGCAGGTGAAATATTCCTATCTTCCGTTCGGTGCGGGCAAGCGTTCGTGCATCGGCGGTGCGATGAGCCAGGTGGAAAACACACTGGCATTGTCGCTCCTGCTGCGCCGCTTCCGGCCCGAGTATGTTGGCGCCGATCCCGCAGGCATCAACGCGACCGTGACATTGACGCCCAAGGGCGGGCTCAACTTCAAGATTCGCGAACTGAGCTAGCGTCGAGCACCTTCTATATGCGATAGCGGCGAAAGCGGCGTTTGCGCCGCCTCTCCGTTCTTGCGCGATGCTCTTGGGAGGTCACAGTGGCCCGGCTTGCAGTGTGTGTTCTTGCGTTGGCCCTCGGTGTGGCAGGGGGCTGCGGCAAGGAGGACGCCGTAGCAGATTGCAGCCAAAACGAAGACCCAGATCGGCGAATACGGGGCTGTACGCAAATCATTGAACGCGAAGGTCCCACCCCAACGTACATAGCCGGGGCATATGAAGCGCGGGGCTTGGCCTATCATAAGAAGCGCGACTATGACCGCGCCATTGCCGATTTCGATAAAGCCATTGAACTCAACTCCGATGAAGTCGGCTACCACATCAGCAAGGGCATTTCCTACATCGAGAAACGCGACAAGGAACGAGCCATCGCGGCCTTCCAGAGGGCGCTTGAGATGGACCCATCAAATGCGTTGGCGAAAAAGGGCCTCAAACTGGCCGAACAGAACTAGGCGCGTCGATGCAGAGGGTCATTGGGTTTCGGGCTAGGCTGGCACGAGCGGCCCCCTCAGTGAGTAGGATCTAGGATCGTGCGGAAGTCACGCGGCTTCAGCGCGATGGATGCCAGCGTCTTTTCGTCGAGCACCGCGAGGAACGCACGCAATGCTTCGTCAAGTGCCCCTTGCAGCTTGCAACACTCAGAGATGACGCACTGGTTTCCAGTGGAATGGCATTCCACGAGTGCGAAGTCGGGCTCGGTCTCGCGAAGGACATCGCCCAGCACGATCTTGGTTGCAGGTTTTGCGAGCTCGAGTCCACCTGATCGACCACGTACGGCCACCAAATAACCGCTGCGCGTGAGCGCATTGACGACCTTCATGACATGCGGGCGCGAAATGGCATAGGCGTCCGAGATCTCCTCGATCGTCACCAACCGATCGCCGGCGGCGTGTGCGTACATCAATACGCGCAAGGCATAGTCGGAAAAGTGCGTCAGTCGCATCGCATCGCTCCAAACGTTGTCTTGGCGCCCCACACAATGGCGGCGCTATCGCCGGGCACTCACCAGTATTGGGCCATAGACGATCGCAAAGCCGCCGAATGCGAGCACCCACGCCGTGGCCGACAGATACAGCATCGGCATGTAGGCGACGCCGAAAGCGGCCGCCAACCTCGCGGCCGCGGCAATGAAAGCAAGAACATAAATGGCCTGCGTCGCTCTGTTTGCGTGCAGCGGACGTCCGGTGTGCCCAAGACTAGCGCGCGTCATCACGGCCAGAGTCATCAAGCCAATGGCCCCTGCTGTCCATCCGTGCAGGGCGCCACTTGTCGATATGGCGCTCGGCGCCAAGATCGAAAGACAGACAAGAAAGAAACCGAGCGGCACGAAAGCGTATCCGACGTGGAGCACCACAAGCAGCGGTTCGGCCAGCGTGCGATCTCCAGCCCAGCGGCAAATTCGAAGGGTTTGAAATGCGCCGGCCACGAATAGCGCGCCGGCTGTCAGGACCTCATCGGGCATCGCAACCCAAAGTGCGAGCGCGGCCGCACTGATGAGGATCGAAACGACATCATAACTGTTGAATGCGATAGGCAAACGGCCAGGGCTCTGCCGAGCCAGCCAATTGCGCGTGAAGCTCGGAATGATGCGCCCGCCAATGAGCGACAAAAGTATGACGGCAGCAGCGATCCCAAGACGCGTTCCATAGCCGAAGAACGTGCCCGAGTGAGCTTCCGCGAAGAAGACCGCGTCGCCTACGAGAAGAAGACCGATAAGTACAAGCACACGGAGGTTGCGCAGATTGTTGCCCGCGATGATCTCGCGGGCGATGACGGCGACGAGGGCGGCTGGGAACGCCAGGTCGATCGCAGCCGCGATCCAAAGTCCCGTCAGCTGAGAGGTAAGGACCGCTGCCCGGCCCGCCACCCAGATGAGAAACAGTGCGAGCAAGGGCGTTCCCTGTACCGGAAAACGCCCCGTCCAATTGGGTACGGCCGTTAACAGGAAGCCCGCGGCGACCGCAGGCAAGAAGCCGTAAAGCATCGCGTGCACGTGCCAATGCAACGGGGAAAGCGCGGTCGGAAGCGCAACTGATCCTGTCAGCATCGCCGGCCACACGGCAACCGCGATCGCTCCCCACACCGCGCCACCGAGAAAGAAAATGCGAAATCCGTAGCTCAGCAGTGCCGGGCCGGCGAAGGTGCGGATCTTCTCTGCGGACGTGTTCATCGTCTGCGGCCCTATGTGCGGCCCTCATCGCTGAAGCGGCGCCGTCACACGAAGAGTTGAAGCCCTGTTGATTTTCCGGTGTCGTCGTCAAAAGATATACCAAGAATATATCTTTTAACGGCCCCAGTGTGTGGCGTCAACCCGACAGCATTGGGTGGAAGCTGTGCGCTAGCGGCAAGGAGCCACAGGAACGGCCATGACCTACGTCGTCACTGAGAACTGTATCAAATGCAAATTCACCGACTGCGTCGAAGTGTGTCCCGTCGACTGTTTCTATGAAGGCGAGAACATGCTTGTCATTCACCCTGACGAGTGCATCGACTGCGGTGTGTGCGTTCCAGAGTGCCCGGCCGAGGCGATCGTCTCGGATAGTGAACCGGCCGCAACGTCCCGATGGCTTGAGCTAAACCGTAAATACGCGGAGATTTGGCCGAATATCACTGCCAAGAAAGCCGCGCCATCGGATGCAGACGAGCAAAATGGCCGGCCTGGAAAGGCGGCGGAGTTTTCACCGGTGCCTGCCCGCGTTAGCGAGTCGGCGAGCTAGAGATCGCTGCCGCCCCACTAGGCTCTCTGCCGGCTGACGTAGCGTGTCGTGAGGTAGCGCAGTTTCACGACGCCATCGGGATAAGCCTCGATCCCATCGAACGTTAGGGTATGGCTGTTCTTGAGCTCGTTGAGAAGCGACAGCCCTGCGCCGAGCAGCACTGGCACCAGAAAGATTTCGATCATGTCGACGAGGTTTTCGTCAAGCGCGGCCTGCATGGTGTAGGCGCCGCCCACAATCCAAATGTCTTTGGCTGTCTTTTCGCTGGCCATCTGGAGCGTCCCCATCAGGCCCAGGTCGGTAGGGACGACGCCGGCAGGGAGGTTTGTCAGCGGGTGCGACGAAAGCACGTAGACCGGCTTGCCGGGATACGGCCAGTCATCTCCGATGGCATTGATCAGCTCGAAGGTCCGGCGGCCCATGACGAGTGCGCCGGTCTCGGCAAGGAATTTGTCGTAGCCATATAGACGCGCGTCGTAGGGGGCGAGCCAGTCGACGCCCCCCTCCCGGTCAGCGATGAAACCATCGAGGCTTGTTGCGACGTAAAATCTCACGCGTGGCATGTCGATTTTCCCCCAAGCCCCCCGGCCGGCACTGAGTGCTTCAGCCGACAATCTCGGTGGCGCGGAACGTCAATGCAATTTCGCGCTCTGCAGATTCGGGGCTGTCTGAGCCGTGGACAGAATTTTGCTGCTTGGAACGGGCATGAAGCTTGCGGATCGTGCCTTCCTTGGCTTCCTTGGGATCCGTTGATCCCATGATTTTCCGGTATTTGGCTATCGCATTTTTGCCTTCGAGCACTTGTAACACGATTGGGCCCGAGGTCATGAAGTTGCACAGCTCCTCGTAGAATGAACGGCCCTTATGTTCCGCATAAAAGCGTTGGACCTGCCTCTTGGACCATGTGACGCGCTTCTGTGCGATGATTCGCAGCCCCGCTTTCTCGATGATGGCGTTGATCGCCCCGGTGATATTGCGTGCTGTCGCATCCGGTTTGATGATAGAGAGCGTACGCTCGGTGACCATCTCAGTCCCTCGGTTGTCAGATTTTGTGTATGGATTGCGGCGGGTTATAATGATGATCCCGCCCCTCAACAAGGAAGACTGCCAACGGCTAGATTGGCGAAATACTCTTAGCCCGACGGGGGTGATTGACGAAACGGGGGAGGTCGAACCAAATTGACGCTGAGCGAACAAACCGCATGGGCAAGAAACTGATGTGCACTGCTCAGTATTTTGGCCCCGATTATCCTGCAAGCAACTGACATGACCGGCCAACAGCCCGAGATCCACTGGTTCATCGCCCGCGAGGGCAAGCAGCACGGTCCCTTGACCGATGCCGAGATGCAAACATTCGTTGCACAAGGGCATCTGAGGCCGTCTGACCTTATTTGGCGTGCCGGGTTCACCGACTGGCGCCCGGCCCCAACTGTGTTTTCATTCAAGCCGCCTCAGGCCGCATCGGCGTCGCCCCGGCCGCCAGAGGCCAGGGGGCTTGGTGCCCAACCAGCACCTTCGGCTCAGCCATCCCCTGCTCAGCTTGAACGCTCTTTCGAGCCCGACCGCATCCGAATGGCGAAGGCTCACGGTGGCGTAGGTGGATCGATGCTCGGCCGTGCCATCGGTGTTGGGGTTGTGGTTGCCCTCATCGCCGCAGCGGGCGGCTGGTACTACGTGCAGGGGAGCGGCGGCACTAAGGTTGGGGAGACTGACGCAGGGGTGCCTGTTGTGGAAGCACCAGCTGCCAGCACGACTGGAGAGTCCCCGACCAGTGCGTCATCGGCTCCATCTGCGCCTGCGGGGACCGTTGCGCCTGTGGGCGCCGAGGAAGCCGCACAGACGCTCGATGCGAAGTTTCAAGAGACGGAGCTGTGGACGGTCGTTAAGCGCGAGTTCCCGGATTGGTATGGAGAACGCCTAAGAGAGGTCGCGAAGCTTACAGCAGACCAACAACCCCAGTTGGTCATCAACAAGCATATGACGGAAGCGCTGGTGGCCTTGCGGCGGAAGCATGCGAGCGAGGCGTTGGCTGCGAGCACCCAAAAGCTCAAATCTGTCGCAGCAGCGTTCCTTGAAAACTTGAAGAGCCTGAGCGCACACGGGGCGACGGCCTGCTACAGCTTCATCTCCAAGGGTGAGACAGCGCCAGTCGTTCTGGAGTTGCTGAGCGCGCCGAAGCAGGCCGCAGCCATCCAGGCACAGGCCGCTGCGATCTTTGAAGCTATCGCAGAGGGCCGCAAGACGCCTGTCACCCACGCGAAAGCTGGCAAAGCCGACTACGAGGAGCTTGTCCGCCAACTCGCGAAGCTGGGTTGGAAGGAGGAGGATCTCAAGGTGTTCTCAGATCCCACCTCACTCGGACGCCAGCCAGCGGCCCGTGTTTGCCAGATGGTGCAGGACTGGTTTTCGGCGCATCTGTCGGTCGAGGACCAGAAAACCCAAGAGCGGCTTCTGGTTGAAACGCTGAAGCCCGTTGTTTCCGGCTAGTCCATCCCATGCTGCAAGTCATCTTGAAGGTCATCATCACGAGCGTCTTGGTGGTGGCTATCGCCGAGGTGGCCAAGCGCAGCTCATTGTTGGCCGCCATTTTAGCGTCGCTGCCGCTGACCTCTGTGCTCGCGATGATCTGGCTGTATCTTGACACCGGGGATGCCGAGCAGGTCGCTTATTTGGCGGGCGGCATCTTTTGGCTGGTGTTGCCTTCACTCGTCTTGTTTGTTGCCCTGCCGCTGATGCTGCGGGCCGATTGGCCATTTGCTCCCAGCTTGCTTGCGGCAAGTGCGCTGACCGTAGCCTCATACTTTGTGATGATTGCCGTTCTGAAGCGATTTGGCATCGCCTTTTGAGTGCTGCGCGCGTGACACGGCGAAAGTGACCCGCTATCCCCTGGGCCCATGCTCCATATCAACGATCTGACTTTTCGCATTGAAGGCCGCCCCATCTTCGATGGAGCTACGGCGGGTATACCGACGGGGCACAAGGTAGGGCTTGTCGGACGCAATGGGGCCGGGAAGACGACACTCATTAAGATCGTCGCCGGGGATCTCGCCCCCGATAGTGGGACCATCACAGTTCCGCGCAATTCACGGATTGGACACATCGCGCAGGAAGCGCCGGGCGCTCAAAGCAGCCTTATCGACTGGGTGCTTTCGGCCGACACAGAGCGCGCGCGTCTGCTCGAAGAGGCCGAGCATGCCGACGATGCGCACCGCATCGCCGAGATTCATGAACGCTTGAACGATATCGACGCGCATTCAGCCCCTGCACGGGCTGCGCAGATCCTCGCCGGATTGGGTTTCGACGAGGACACTCAGCAACGTCCCTGTTCTGCGTTGTCGGGTGGCTGGCGTATGCGGGTCGCGCTCGCCGCCGTCTTGTTCCTTCAGCCCGAGGTTTTGTTGCTCGACGAGCCCACGAACTATCTCGATCTTGAAGGTGCCTTGTGGCTGGAAAACTATCTGCGCAGTTATCCGCACACCGTCCTGATCGTAAGCCACGACCGCGAGCTCTTGAACCGCGCGGTGGGTGCAATTCTGCATCTCGATCGCGGCAAGCTCACACTTTATTCGGGAGGCTATGACGACTTTGAAGAGGCGCGGCGCGAGAAACAACGCCTTGAGTTGAAACTCAAGAAAAAGCAGGACGAGGAGCGCCGCCGGATACAGGCCTTCATCGACCGCTTCAAAGCAAAGGCAACGAAGGCTGCGCAAGCGCAAAGCCGCGTCAAGGCTCTGGCGAAAATGCAGCCAATCGCGGCCCAGCTCGATGAGCGTGTGGCGTCGTTTTATTTTCCGCAACCGGCAAAACCTTTGGCCAGCCCGCTTCTAAGACTGGAGGATGTGGCCGTCGGTTATCAGGCCGGCTGTCCCATTCTAGCGGGGCTGGATCTCAGGATCGACCAGGATGATCGCATCGCGCTGCTTGGCCAGAATGGAAATGGAAAGTCTACGTTCGCCAAGTTGATTTCGGGCAAGCTCGATGCGCTCTCAGGCAAAGTCTTTGGTGCCAAGCGCGTTGACGTGGGCTATTTCGCTCAGCATCAGCTGGATGAGCTGCACCCGCAGGCAACGCCATACGACTACATGCTTAAGTTGATGCCGGATGCGACGGAGGCGCAGCGGCGTACGCGACTTGGCACCTATGGCTTTGGGGCGGATAAGGCAGACACCAAATGCTGCAATCTCTCCGGTGGTGAGAAGGCGCGCCTCCTCTTGGCGCTCGCGGCATTCCATGGTCCCCACCTACTCGTCCTCGACGAGCCGACCAATCACCTCGACGTCGATAGCCGTGAGGCGCTGGTGCGCGCGCTGAACGAATATGAAGGCGCAGTCCTTTTGATCAGTCACGACCGCCATCTCATCGAAGCCTGTGCCGATCGCCTTTGGGTGGTCAGAGCCGGGACGGTGTCGTCTTACGAAGGTGACATCGATACCTATCGCGCGGAATTGCTTGCAGGACTGAGTGGCGGCAGCCGCCCAGCGTCAAATTCGGGGGAGTATTCGGAAGGCTTACGTCAGGGCCGGGCAGAGCAACGACGCGCGGCCGCCGACCGGCGCGCGGGACTTGCTCCACTGAAGAAGGCGATGAAGGCGGCCGAAAAAGTCGTCAACAGAATTGCCGGCGAGATTGCGAAACTCGATGACATGCTGGCGGACGCGAAACTCTATGCGCACGATCCCGAAAAAGCACAGAAGGCCAGCATCGAGCGCGGGCAGCTCGCCAAGCGATTGGCGGAGGCGGAGGAGGCTTGGCTTGAAGCCAGCGAAGACTACGAGCTCGCCGCTGCAGAATCCTCCAGTACCGCTGAGGTTTAGGGCGTGCAACCGCGGCGGATCGGCGGTGCCCAAAGCGAATGACCTTCTTGCTTATGCACACCTAAACGGATTCTCCAGCACGAAGGTTATGGCTTGAACCGGAGTATTGTATCAGCATGCTTTTGAGAGCTGGCCGCTGGGTCGAAGCGGGGACCATGCCCTGTGGGCTACGAGCCTATTTGGGATTGGCGGTCCAGCTCTCAGTGGGGCGCAGAGCCTCCGTTGCAAAAATTTTCGGATCTCAAACTGGTCCCTTCCAGCGGCCCGACGCAATCGGGCGAAAGCGTGCAACCTCGCGCAGGAAAACATAGACCCAGGCTGGGCGCTCTGTTCCCCCGTCAATACGAACGTCGCGTTCAACGCGCGCGTACTCATTCTGGTCGTGGTCGCCGGAGACGAGACCTTCATAATCATCCAGCCAGAGCAGTGTGAGCTGCGGGTTCTTGAGGCCAATCAGTTCGCCTCGCACCACGTGGTCCGGATTGCCTGTTTCGACGAGACCCGGGTAGCGCCCGAGATTATAAAGCCGGGCGCCATGCATCGATGCGGGTCCAAGGCTGCGCCCTTCGCGGACGAGCCGATCGCGCTGGGCCTTGCCAAGCGCTCCTGACGTGCTCGACATCAGTGTTCCGTAAACGAATAAGTACTGAGCCCGATGCGCCATTCTGCGCCTTTCGTGCCGCGGCGAGACGAGGAGTTGATGTCTGTTCCCCGAGGCGCCGGGCCACGGCCACCGATGAGGGAATGACCTTCGTTCCTAGTGGTTGAGCGGGATGTTCACCCAGAGCGAACCAGATAGGTATTGAAATACACCACTTGCCCGGGATTTCGCCTCTTGTGCATCCAGCTCCCTTCGAAACGCACCCGCACCATGCCTTTTCCGTGGACGGACGAATTCTTTCCGTTGAGCGAGCAGTCAAACCAATTTAGAAAACAATCGCTTCGATCATAACAAAAGTGTCGTTTACTCGATGGGCGATCGGGAACTCGAACTCAAACTGACCCTGGGCAAGGATGCCTTGGATCGCCTGCGCCGCCGTCCAATTCTCCGGCAAGTCAGCGTCGGTCGCCCCAAGCGGCGAAAGTTGCGGTCGATCTACTACGACACCCCTGATCTGCGCCTCTATCACGCAAACATTTCGCTAAGGGTTCGGCGCGATGGCCGCCGATGGCTGCAAACGGCCAAGTTCGGCACGCAGATTCAACATGGCATGTCGAACCCGATAGAGGTCGAGCAGCCCGTCAAAGGGAATGCCCCCAATCTTGGTGTGATCGGCGACGTCGCCCTCAAAGAGAAGCTCGCTGGGATTATTCTGGATCAGCCGTTGCGGCCGGTCTTTGAAACGTGCGTGTGGCGCACAACGCGAACAATTTAGGTCGGCGACACTGGTACGATCGAACTCGCACTGGACCACGGTCAAATTCTGGTTGGCGACCTGGCGATCGACATTCAGGAAGTGGAGCTTGAGCTGAAATCCGGCGAGGCGCAGGCGCTGCTGAAGGCCGCCGAAACGCTTTTTGCCCAGGACACGTTTTCTGTTTCGAAGCAAAGCAAGGCACAGCAGGGCTACGCTGTGCTGATCCGCGCCAATGACGATCATATCCACTCGGCTCGGCCGCAAAGTGGGCGAAAGCCCACCCTCGATGCGCGAATGTCGGGCGCGCAGGCCCTCTGCAGAATCGGTCGGGCCGCGAGTGATCAGATACTCGAAAACTGGGACGCTGTGCAGATGTCCTTGGACGCAGAGGGGCCGCATCAGCTGCGTATCGGCTTGCGCCGTTTGCGTACTGCGCTCAAGGGACTCAAACCGGTGATGGCCGACAGCGATCTCTCCTGGCTTTCTCGCGATGGCCGAAACCTCGGCCGGGTTGTTGGTTGCTTGCGCGATGCCGACGTCTTGCTGGAAGACATCGTGGCGCCGGCGGCCAGAGGCATCAATGGCGGCCTCAATCACTCGGGCCTGTGCGACGTGCTGATCGAGCACCGCGAGCGGCAGCGGTGGATCGTCCGTCAGAGTCTGAGCAGCCCCAGATGGTCCCGATTGAGATTGAACTGCATCCTGTTTGAAGAGACTGTCGTGTCATCGAGCAGCTCGTTGGATGGCGCAGCGAAGTACGGCGATATTTTTCCTCTGGCGCAGCAGGCGTTAAAGAAGTGCTGGAAGCGTGTACGTCAGTGGGGCCGCCGCCTGGAAAAGCTCTCGCTTGCCGAGCGCCACGAGATGCGCAAAGCGCTCAAGTCGCTGCGCTACATGACTGAGTTCTTCCTTCCCCTCTATGCGCCGGCGGGCTCTCCTTCGCACGCCCGAACATTTCTTAAGCAACTCAAGAAACTTCAAAATGTTTTCGGGTACCTGAACGACGTTGCCCTCGCAGAGCAGATGACCGGAATCGTTGCTAAACTCCGGCCCGACCGTCCGGATCTGTTGCAAGCGGTCAAGTCCGTACAGGACTGGCACGTGCAGCGCGCCGATCGAGCTTGGGACGATGCGCAACGACGTTGGCAGGATCTGTTGGGCGCCCCCCGCTTTTGGGTTCAGACAGACCCTGGCGGTGGAATGGATTCAAATGGAATGGTCCCGGCGTAGAGCTCGCCTTCCATCTCTGTGGTCATTGCAGCGAGGATCATTCAGCGCTCGGTTCTGGAATTTTCTGGTCTAAAGTCTGCCGCGTGCGAACTGACTTATCCCCGCGCTCCCACCTCGTGAGACACTCCGCCTATCCCGCCCCACGGGGACGAGTTCTAGACCGTCTAAGACTTGGGAGCGGGCTGCGGGTAACGAACTAGCCAGGAGGCGAGGAGTAACGCCCGAAGCACCTGGTGAACGGAACCGTCCTAAACCGGACCTGCCGGTAGCGGGAGTAAAGAGCCCGACGTAAGGCCTGGACGGTCGCGACACTCACCGCCACGGGGCGCGGAAGCGCCGGAGCTAATAAATTATGATGCGGTGTTTTCGCGCCCCGTGTCCCCACTCTCTTCTTCATCCCTTCGGGTGCTCCGCACCGCGAGAATGATGAGACGTGCGCCGTTGATGCGCCACCTCAGATGACGAGCGCGTCCACGACGGCTGCGAAATGACAGGCAGATGCCACCAGCACGAAGCCGTGCCAGATGGCATTGTGGTAACGCAAGGTGTGCCACAGATGGAAAGCCACGCCGACGGTGTAGAGAACTCCGCCGACGCCAAGCAAGATGAGGGCGGTCGATGAAAGGGCGGACAAGAGCGGGTTGATCGTCGCTACGGCAGCCCAGCCTTGTGCGAGATAGAGCACGTACGCAGTGCGCACGAACTGTCCCGGCAACGCCAGCTTGGCGATGACGCCGATAACCGCTACCGCCCACACCGTACCGAGCAATGCAAATCCGACAACGCCGGTCAGTTTCACCACGGCAAATGGCGTGTAGGTGGCGGCAATCTTGACGTAAATCGCGGCGTGGTCGAAACGGCGAAGGATCGACTTCCATGCCGATGTGCCGCTCATGTTGTAGGCTGCCGAGCAGCAGAAGACTGCCAGGAGTCCGGCGCTATAAACCAAAACGCTGGCGGTGGCGTGTGACGGCAAGTGATGAATTGCGATAGCAATCAATATGGAAGCCGCAACAACGCTCGCTGTGACACCGAGAATGTGGATGCAGCCATCCGCGACGCGCTCGGCCTTGCTATACTCTGGATACACTTGTGCCATCGCTTCGAGCCTAAGGTTGTGCCGTGGCGAGTTTGCGACGGCCCAGGGTAGCTTGGCTAGCGGGGTCTAGAAAGAGCAATAACGAACCGTGCACGATCTGGATGACATCTTCGCCCGCTTGGCAAAGTCCGCGTTCCGCCGGCGGTTCAAATTGGGACCCCAAGAGCGCAGCTACCTGGAGGCAAGGGGGCTTCCTGTCATTCTGGAGCATGCAAGAGACTTCGTCGACAAGCGCCTTGCAATGGCCCTTCCCCCCAACGATGGCAAGCAGACCCCTTTTCGCGGCCATCCCGTTTTCATTGCCCAGCACGCAACCGCGACATGTTGCCGAGAGTGTTTGGCCAAGTGGCACGGCATCGCGCGCGGGCGCCCTCTCAGCGCCGAGGAGAAACGCCACGTCGTCGCTGCACTTGAGCGGTGGCTCAAGAAGGACGCAGGCAAGACTGCAACGGATACGGAAAAGGATCGCCTGCTTTAGTCGGACGGCTCTGCGTTTTCGGGAGGGCTCTGGAACTGGAGCTGATAGAGCCGCGCATAGGATTGCCCGTTGTTGATCAGATCCTCGTGCGTTCCCGTCTCAACAACGCGTCCTTGGTCAATGACGTGAATCACCTGGGCGCGGTGGATCGTGGCGAGCCGATGGGCGATGACAATGGTCGTGCGCCCCTGCATCAATTTGGCCAATGCGTCCTGAACGATTTGTTCGGCTTCGCTATCCAGTGCCGAAGTCGGTTCATCTAAAAGCAAGATCGGTGCGTTCTTGAGAAAGGCGCGCGCGATCGATATTCGCTGCCTTTGTCCGCCAGAAATCATGTCGCCGAGCTCGCCAACGGCCGTGTCATAGCCATTCGGTAGTTGCGCAATAAAGTCCTCGGCGTGAGCGGCGCGTGCCGCCGCCTTGAGTTCTTCCTCGCTCGCACCGGGTCGGGCCGCTGTGATGTTGTCGCGAATTGAGCCTTCAAACAAAAAGACGTCCTGGCTGACGAGAGCGATATTCTGGCGCCAGGACGCGAGGGAAACCGCGTCGATAGACTGGCCATCGATGGTGATCTTGCCCTCGTCGGGTGTCCAGAATCCCTGGATGATCCCCAAGATCGTGGTCTTGCCACCGCCTGAAGGCCCAACCAAGGCCGTCATCTCACCGCCCTTGGCCGTCAACGATACGTTGCGCAGTATCGGCCTGCCGCTGATGTAAGAGAAGCTGACGTCCTCAAGCCACACATCGCCCTTGGAGACGGCAAGGGGTGGTCCATCGGAGATTTTTGACTCGGCAATTGGTGTATCGATGATGTCGAACATCAGTCCCACGCCGACCGCGAGGGCCTTTAACTGAATATGAAACCTGGAGAGACGGCGGGCGGGATCAGCAGCCAGCAGAAGCGCGGTTGCAAACGCGATGAGACTGCCGGGCGTTTCGACGCCAGACATTGCTTGCCATCCCGCATACGCGACAACTCCGGCGACCGACAAACCGCCCAAAGTTTCGATAAGCGGATTTACGCCTGCCCGGACGGTGGCAGCCTTGTTGGCGGTGGCCTCCATCGTATCGATTGCCGATGACATACGTTTCGTAAGCATGTCCTCAAGCTGAAACGACTTGACGATGCGTACCCCCTGCGCCGTTTCCCTGATGATTCCAATTGTCTTTGTAGTTGTCTCGGCTTCCACCTTGGCCGCCTTGCCGGCGATGGTGCCGAGTTGCTTCACGACAAGCGCCGCAATCGGTCCGGCGATGATGACAATCAGAGACATCAGTGGGTCCTGGCTCACCATGACGATGATGAGCCCAACGAGTGTCAGGAGATCCCTTCCAAAACTAACGACGACCAGATTGAGCAAGCCGCGGGCCGACTGAGCCGCCCGCGTTGTGCGCATGATGAGGTCATTGGACCTGTGCTTCTGGAAGAAGCCTACATTCATCTGCAGGATGTGCTGGTAGATGTCGCGCTGATATTCGGCAACAAGTCGATTGCCAATGCGGCCAAGCCAGACTTCCTGTGCGTACGAAGCGATACCCTTTATGAGAAAGATGGCCATGATCGCGAGGGGGATCCACGTCATGGCTGTCACATCGCGTCGCACGAAGATGTCGTTGACGACATCCTTCATCATCCATGCGGTTAGCGCTGTGGCGCCGGAGGCAATTGCCATCAGCACCAGTGCAATCGCGTATCGCGGCCAGTACTCACGCCAACGCTCGCGCAAGAGTCGAACCAGCACTATCCACGGCGAGACATCGTGCCCTGCGCCGGTATCGGGCGCGTCAGGCGCTGGCACCGGCTGCTTTGTTTTCTGGAGCATTCGCGCGATCCCGAGTTCCGCAGGTCACCCCCGCAGTGTCAGCAGCGATTCTGGCACTAACTATTGTGAAGAGTCCAACTTGCCACCACGGCCAGCGTTTCCGGTAGCGGCGTTAGCATTAGGAGGCAGGTTTGCGCAATCTGTCATCTTTGGACATCTGTGCGGCACCTCGCTTCTAAGCGCGAATTTGTTGCCTTGGCGGTTCTGAACTCAGGATTTGCGGGCTGTTAGCATTTGTCTTGAAAGAACAGTATTGGCGCTTTGCGACAAAAGTGCGAGACGACATGGGGCCATTGAAGTACGCGCTGCAACTCCAAGTAATTCAAAATGCTTGGTCCATCATCACAGATGCTGGCGCACGCGATCTGCGAACCTCATGAAGGGCAGTGCGAGCGGATAGGTCCAGCGCTTCTCGATCAACAGGTCGTGGATGACGAGAACGTCGATGCCCGTACCGAGAAAGCACCTCATTGCGTTCTTCGGAGTCTCCACGATGGGCTCGCCACGGACGTTGAAGGATGTATTGAGGAGAACTGGAACGCCAGTCAGTTCTGCAAATGCTTCGAGCAGCGCGTGCAACGCCGGATTGGTCTCACGATGTACGGTTTGAACACGCGCCGATCCGTCGACATGAACAATGGCCGGGATGCGGTCTCTCCATTCCGGACGCACCAGCTGCGAGAGCAACATGAAGGGTGAGTCCGTATCACCTTCAAAGATCTCGTGGGCGCGTTCGGCGAGTACCACAGGAGCAAAAGGCCGGAAACTTTGACGATGCTTTACGCGTGCGTTGAGATGGTCCTTCATTGCAGGATCGCGCGGGTCTGCAAGGATGCTGCGGTTGCCGAGGGATCGTGGGCCAAATTCTGATCCCCCCTGGAACCAACCGACGACATCTCCTGCAACGAGATGCTCCGCGGTTGCGGCGGCTATGTCAGCTTGTCGCGCGTGCCGCGTGACCGCACGGGTCAGCCTCGGCGCCAATGCCGCGTCCTCGTCGGCGCGGCCATAGCTGCGACCAAGATATGCATGGCGCATGACGTAGTTGCGCTGTTGACTAAGCACTGCGAGATGACCGTAGTAAGCGCAGCCAATCGCAATACCGTCATCGCCTGCAGCAGGTTGGATCCAGACGTTCTCGAAAGGGCCTTCGCGAACGATGCGTCCATTAGCGACGCAGTTCAATCCAACGCCTCCTGCAATGCAGAGATTTTTCGCGCCCGTTTCCTCATGCAACCAACGGGCCCGCTCCAGGAGAACTCGTTCAGTGTCGTCCTGAACCTGCCGCGAAAGATCTTGCCAGTGTGCGAGCGCGGGACTTTTCTCCCAAGCTGCTTTGCCGCCGCCGAGCCATGGTTGATTGAACTTGGTGGTCCACTCCGGGACGCTGAGTTGACCATCATCGAGACTCATAAGAGGCGCCATGCGATCGGGCTGACCAAAAGACGCGAGCCCCATTACTTCGCCGCACTTGTTCCAATGGCTGAAGACGTAGCGCGACACCCGGCTATAGAGCGCGCCAAGCCCCGGCATCATAAAGAACTCGTCATTGAGAAATCCGGCGGTCGGCTCCAGCCAAACCTTCTTGAGCGTTTCGATATTAGGGCCGGAGAAACGATAGTAACTTTCCGATTCACGCGCCAAGCTTTGCGTCTCGTCTGCGGTTGGAAAGGCCTCCACTACGTCCTGGCGATAGCTGCCCACACCATCGACCACCATGATCGCCCCCTCGTCGAAGGGTGAGGCGGCAAACGCACTATAGGCGTGTGCAAGGTGGTGGGAGACATCGACCACCCGGCTGGATTTTGACAAATAGAGTGGGTGCTTGGCGGCAATGGCCCGCTCGGCTCTGGTGAGGTAAGAGTTCCAGGTTCGATAGACGAGCCGCTCTTCGACCTTGTTAACCGGCATCACATACGAGTTGCGGACGATGAGATCGACCCGATCTAGATCGATCGCAGCCACATCCAAGCAGTAGTTGACCACCCGTCTGTAGAAGCCAGTGTCGTGCTTGTGTCGTGTCAGGCGTTCCTTGCTGATCGCGGCAACGATTACCCCGTTTCGCAAGAGGCAAGCGCTGACGTCGTGATCGTAGGCATTGATCCCGAGGATATAGACGTCGTTACCCGACATTTTTTCAGTACAAATCCTTATTGCAGTGAGTAACGATGGCGGCGGTCGCGGGCTCTAGCGCTCTTGCGTCGCCCAAGCAATCTGCCGGGAGCTTGGATGGTTGGTTGCGCCGGGCAAGGGGCGCTTGGAACGCAACATACAACGACATGTTGTAGCGATTCGGTAGGCAGCTGATAAGTATGAACGCATTTATAATTGGCACGTTGAATGACTGGTGATAGATTTTCTCCATCTGAACGCGCTGACTGGGTAGCGCCCAAAGCCACGGAAAATGGAGGAGTTGTCGTGTCCATGCGATCTCTAATTACGTCACTAAAGCAATTGGCTGATGGCTTCCGTGTTGGTCACAACACTGCGAGCGAAGAAGAGGCAACTCAAAATACTGATTCGCCAGCGGTGATGTCAGGCAGCCGTCGCGCTGCTCTGGGCGTCCTATCCTTCGCAGTTGTCGCGGCGCTGATCGGCCTTCAGCCAACAAGTGCAACGGCCCAAGAACGGGGTGAGGAGCGCGGCGACGATGAAGATGAGGGCGAAGAAGAGCGCGGCAACGAAGACGAGAATGAGCGATAAGAATGTTGGAAGCACGCTCGGCAAAAGCTTGAGTTAGAATCCGAGACAATGTGACTTCGAAATGACCGCGCGGGTTTTCTTGTGGCGCCTATCGGCTCGCACATTCAGTAATCCGCGCGGCCGCTGGGAACTGATCGTGCGATCGAGTTGCACCCCCTGCCTTGCCTAAGAAATTCGCGGGCAGTTTGGCACGGTGTTACGATTCGGTAGGCAGCTGATAAGCATGATCGCTTTTATAATTGGCACGTTGCATGACAGGTGATAGATTTTTCCTGTTTGAACTCGCTCGGTGGGCAATACCCACTGCCTCGATTTTGGTTAGGGAGGATATGTCTTGTCCAAGCGGTCTTTGATTTCGTCACTTCAGAAATTGGCTGGTGGCTTCCGTGTTGGCCACAGCACTGCGAGCGAAGAAAAGCTAACTCAAAATGCTGATTCGCCGGCCGACATGTCAGGCAGCCGTCGCGCAGCCCTGGGCGCCCTGACTTTCGCAATTGTCGCCGCGTTGATCGGTCTTCAGCCAACAAGTGCAAGCGCCCAAGAACGCGGCGAGGAACGCGCAGAGGAAGAAAAAGAGCATGAGAAAGAGCGCGGCGAAGAGGAAATAGAGCGCGGTGAGCGTGAAAAGAAGATCGAAGACGCCATAGAGGGCAAGGAATAAGGGAGAGGAGCCGAATGCGGCGGCAGCGACAGCCCCCTGAGTTAGAATCTGGGTAAACGCGGTCTGACGCTCGGCACTCGGCCCCTCTTGCCGCATAGCGCGCTTGTTCAACGATCCCGTCGACTGCTGACAATCGATCGTAACGGTCGGGTGCGCGCTGGCCGGGCTTGTCAGCGAACGGTTCCCTGCTATCGCAGAGACATTCATGAACAACACAGCAAGGTGCATTCTCGCCGGATTGTCATTTTGTCTGGTCGGACCGATGTTTGCGTTCGCTCAAGCAGCGGATGCAGGCGATGCTGTTGCGAAAGAGACGACCGCCAAGCCGGCAAAACAAAGCTTGCGTGACAGGCTGAACTCGCGCGGACCGAACCATCAGCGGCTAGATCCTTTGGTTGGGGAATGGCACACTGCGGTTCGGGAGTGGACGAGCGCTGAAGGTGAGGCGATTGAACTTACCGGCACGGCGGAGTGCCGCTGGACGCTCGACGGCAGATTTCTAGAGGAGCATGCGGAAGTCGCAACGCCGCAAGGAGGGCCTCGTCGCAGTATTCGGTACATCTGCTATGATCGAGGCTCGGAACTGTATGAGATGGTCCGGATGACCAATGCAGCGACGGCGATATTCACTGAGCGCGGCCGCTATGATCCAGACTCAAACATTTTTCGGACGACAGGAACCCGCGTTAATCCGGTCTCCGGCGTGGTGTATCTAACAAGCACCGAACTGAAGATCGAATCCCCGGATCGACACACGTTGACCGCCTACATCACTAAAATCAATGGTGTGCGCTGGAAGCAGCTCGAAACGATCTACACACGAAAATGAAAGCTTTTTGGTTAGAATTTGCAGAATGTCCACTCTGACCGAGTTCAAATGAGTCGAGCTGAAATCTCACGATGGTAACCACGAAAAATGCGGGTGAGATGAAAGAGCCGTGGATGAGCGGCCTTGCCAGCAAGCTTGTCTTTGCCATCTATCTCGTTGTTGCAGTGGCGGTGCTGCTCGAAGTCACGATGCGAGGCTACTTCGCATGGCAGATTGGCCCCCGCGTCCTCGCCTACGGCACACCATGGTACCGCAACGATTTTGGCGAACACCGCAAAGAACAACTGAAAAAGCAGTACAAACGGGAACTCGCGCAGTGGAACCAGAAGGAGCGTGAGATCGACTCGGTCGGCAGGCATAACAATGCCAAGGGCGGCTATCACAAGTTCTTCCCGAACGAAGCCAAGTACATCAAGGACATCGATACCGGCGAAATCATTCCTGTCACGATCAACAGCTTTGGAATTCGGGGCAAAGAATACACAGTTGCAAAGCCCGATGACGTCATCCGGGTGTTAACACTCGGGGCCTCGTCGACGTTCGGTTACTACAACCGTGACGACGAGACGTATCCTTATATGTTGGAGCAGCGGCTAAACGAGGCGTGTTCCGGACCGAAGCGCTTTGAGGTCATCAACTTTGCCATTCCTGACGCCCGTGCGGATGCAATTCGCGAAATGTTTGTGACCGAAGGTCTCGCACTCGATCCTGACGTCATCACGTTTTATGAGGGCCGCAACGATAGCCACCAGATCAAACAAATGGCGTTTCGCTCTCCTTCATCCAGGACGAGCGGGTCTAGCGATGCAATGCTTGATCTGTGGGGCAGCACAAAAAGCACTTTTCTCGTCGCGCGCTTTCTCGACGAAATGATGGACTATCGAGCTGAAGTGTCGGCAGGCGCTGCACTTGAGTCGCTCGACCGCATTGGTTCCAGAACGAGCAAGTCGTTTCTTTTAGACCTCGAAGAGATCCGCAAGTTGGCGGAGCAGCGCAACATCTTATTCATCGTCGCGAACCAGCAAGCCAACTCCAAATCCTGGTTTGGGATACCAGCAGCAGAGCGCTTGCCGCTGGCCGGCGTGACCTACGATGACGAGGTCTCACAGATTCATCGGATATTGCAGTTAGGCGAGCCGATTTCAGGCTACGAGTTCAACTTCCTCATTCATGCGAGGCTCATGCAGGACCTAGAGACGTGGGTCCAGGATAACGATCTGCCGTTTGTCGATATCATTGGTCTTCTCGATCAAGATCGGCACCACATGGTGAGTTGGGTGCATCTTGATGCCTATGCCAATCGGTTGATCGCAAGTGCGTTGGCCGCCGAAATATTACAGCGCGAGTGTCCTAGCTCCGCACAGTAGCCGGCAACGCAATCGACGTGTGACGGGCGAGCTCACCCAAATTCGCAGAGCCGACAAAATGCTCTATCGCCTCGACACTGCAGACCTTTCACCGAAGCGATCCGCTTAGCGGTTCATCCACGCCAATGGGGAGGCTCCCCACCTGCAGCTGGACGTCGTGAGCAATAGGCCCGCTCCCTTTGCTACCCCGAATCATCTCGTGACCAAACGGCTCTATGGTCATCACGATCCTTCGGTGGTGTCCGCCCCGTCGCCTTTGTCGCCGCCAGCGGCAGCTTCTTGTCGCTGTACCGTAATGCGGAACGAGCGTGAATTTTTCAGTTCCTGCCAGAACGACATGTTCGCGTAACGCTCGAACAGGTCGGGTGGAAGGATGGTGGTGCGCCGCTGTGGCTCGACCTTGCGGCGCACCCGGTGCAGACCGGATAAACCCAGCTGGTTGTCGAATTCAGGCGCATCATATTCGACATTCTCGAAGTCGTGATCGTATTCCGGCTCGTCAAGGAACTGATAGAGCAGGCGGATGACGTCGCGCGGCGATGTCGACAACAGATCATAGTCCACCATCACCAAGCGCTCGGCATGCTCGCCCCAGCACGCTTCGCGAAGTGCTTGATAGGCAAAGCCGACCAGCCGGTTTGACGATGCCAGTGCATCCACGCGCGTATAAACGGTGGCGCGTTCGGCCGGCGTATTGAACAAGCGCGTGTTTTCAAAGGCGTTGGAGCGGTACTGGCGCTCCAGGCTGTCCAGCACCCAGGCCACATCGCGTACAGTGCATATCAGTTTGGCGTCGGGATAAAGCTGCATCAGTGCTGGAAGCTGCGCCGTCCAGGCTCTGTTGGTATCGAAGATGACCTCTTCCGTCCGCTCGCCATAGTAGCTGTCAAAAAGGCCCTTTAGGATCACCGCGCGCTGCTTAGGCGTGACCATGGACGATAGCTCGCTGCCGGCGGAAACCTGCGCGATGATGCCATCGAACAGCGAGGCAACCGGACTCGACATGCCGGCATGGAAACGCGGGTTCTGTCGAAGAATAGCCGCCAGAAGCGTCGATCCAGAGCGCGGGAGGCCTGAAATGAAATGGATCGCCATCGTCGTTGCCTGTGCCTCAAAGTGCAATTGGTTGCCGCCGAAATCCCCGAGGGGGTTAGGCCAGACCACTCAATCAGACAAGTGTTAACGCGAGGATGTTACCGGCTCGCGTGCTTACTTTTAACCCATGATGCATCGCGCCCTATCCTTTGGAATGCATGCGACGCGGCACGCTGGAAAATGAAGACGAAGGCATTGGATGCTGCATCAAGAGCGTGGTGCGTTTGACAGCAGGTCTATCTGTCAGGAGCCCCGCGCAAGTACATTCTTACCTTTCCAATCGAGCACGAGAAAAGTATCGGCCAGAGAGATAGTCGCATGGTCCGACTTCGTCGTATTCGCCATGCAATTTTCCTCGTTGGACTACGCATCGCATGCAATGGCCAACAGTGGTCGCTCGCCGTCGCTCCGTCCCTGACACGTGTCCCCGCCGCCGGTGCGTGGATCACGTCAATGATCGTCACGAAGATGGAAAACTAGCGTGTTAACGGCGCTTACATCCACTCATTGTCATCGTTATTCTTTAGTCCTATATCGTAGCATTTATAAAAAGAGTTATGTTTCTTCAATGCCAAAATGAAAAACGATTAGATTAGAAATAGAAATAAATTTGAATATGCATTTAATTTTAATCGTTTCCTGTTCCTTGGAAAGCAGGAGAGAGCGAAATGAGTGCAAGACATCATGCTGAGCACGCGTTTGCGAAGAGCGACAGCCGCTTCGAGGTCGTGGGCGGCGTGCTCAAGCACAAACACGGCAAGAGCCTCAACTACGAGGACGGGTCTTCGCCCAACGTCGGCGTCACCGCGACCGATTCCCACGGCAACAGCGTCTCAGAAACGATTTCGATTGCCGTTCAAGACATCAGCGACGCACCTGTTGCCGCCACGGTCAACCTGGGCGCCATCGAAGAGGACGGTGGATCTCGGATCATCACCGAGTCGGAGCTCCTCGCCGGCGTCACCGACAAGGATGGCCCATCCCTGTCGATCACAGAGTTATCGATTGAGTTTGGAAACGGTACGCTCGATAAAAACACCGACGGCACGTGGACCTATGCGCCTGAGGCTGGCGACGACACCAATGTCGTCTTCTCCTACACGGCAACGGACGGCTCGAACGACGCAAGTGCCACCGCGACCCTCAACATTACGCCAGTGCATGGCACTGGCGACACCAACGACCGGGTGTTTACGGGTAACGACGACGATGTCATTTCGACCGGTGGTGGAAACGATTGGGGCTGCTCGGGCGGCGGCAATGACACGGTCAACGCCGGCTCGGGCAACGACTGGGTGTTTGCGGGCTGGGGTGACGATCTCGTTATTCACGTCGCCTCCAATAACGAAGGTTCGTGGGAGTATTACGCCGGCGGGAGGGGCCACGACACGCTGCGCCTCGTCGTCGCCCAAGAAATCTATGACTCAGAAGCCTTCCAGCGCGAACTTACCCGGTATCAAACGCGGATCGACATCTACGGTTCGGCCTCGGGCCGGTTCTGGTCACTGGGCGTCGGCTTCAGCTCGTTTGAGGTGATCCAAGTTGACATCGAGGACAGCAATGTGGCACCGGCCGCGATTGCGCTCGACAATCTCATAGATGATGAGAGCGAGCCTGGCACAACAATCCGCGCGCTGCTCTCGACTTGCTGATCGATATTTCTGATAGGGTTGTGGGGCGAAGTCGTGCGAAACGCGGTCCAACCCAATGCAAGACCTTATTGACAAGATCGAACAAGCGTTTGCAGACGTCGAATATCCCGGCGACGACGATTTGACCGACAGCACTTACGGTGAAGAGCCTGCAGCTCTGGTCAAAGACTTCAGCGGCAAGACTAACCGGCAAGAACTCGACGTTGCATTTCTGAACCAGGCGCCGGATGGGTGGGGAACGGCACTGTCCTTTTTCTCCGCTCGTGCGCTTCGTTTTTTTCTGCCCGTGTATTTGATTGCTGATATTCGGGGCGAGTTGGATCGCCCCGACCCGGTATCACGCTTGTGTTCGTCACTGACGCCGTTAGGGGAAACGAATAAGATTGCACGGACCTGGGGCGGGGGCACCATGGGCGAGCGCGCACGGGCAGACTTCGCCAAGTTTAATGACGCTCAGGCCTCGGCCGTTGTTGCGTACCTTTGCTGGAAACTGGACGCTGCTGACGGATACGACCCAACAATCGAACAGGCGCTGGAGAACTATTGGCTGGGGCGTGCTGTCGACGCTCAAGGCTGAGAGTCTGGCGGAGGGGGAG
>CAZUKP010000010.1:0-15842 GCA_964620915.1 uncultured Hyphomicrobium sp.
AAGGCCGTCAACAAGATCGGCTTGAAGCGGATGGCGCCGGCCTCAAGAAGAACGTCGCGGAGCGAGCCCCCGCTCGCGCGCCGGCTTTGAATGAAATCAACCAGCAGGATGGAGTTGCGCACGATGATGCCCGCAAGCGCGATGAAGCCGATCATCGACGTCGCAGTGAAGGCGGCATCGAACAGCCAATGGCCAAGCATGATGCCGATCAGCGTCAGCGGCACGGGCGTCAGGATGACGAGCGGCAGCGTGAACGAGCGGAACTGTGCAACGACCAGCACGTAAATGGCGAGCAACGCCACGGCGAAGGCCGCGCCCATGTCGCGGAAGGTCACATACGTCACCTCCCACTCCCCATCCCAAAGCAGCACCGGGTTCGTTTCGCTCAAGGGCTGGCCGTGCAAGCTGATCTCCGGTTTGGGAAGCGTACCCCAGTCTTTCTGATCGATCAGATCGCCAACGGCGAGCATGCCGTAGATCGGCGCTTCATATTCTCCGGCCAATTCGCCCATCACCATCTCAGCCGCCCGCCCGTTGTGCCGGAAGATCGGATAGGATGCTTCTTCGCGCGTCACCGTCACGACATCGCCCAGCTCAACGATCCCGCGCCCACCCGGAAGCGCGTTGGCAGGAACCGGCGTCGTCAGCGTCGACTCCGTGATGGCGAGATCATTCTTGGGCAACTGCACGGCAATTTCGACTGGGCGCCGCCCGCCACCCTTGTGCGAATAGCCAACGGTCGTGCCGCCGAGGTACGCCGCGATCGTGTTGTAGACGTCGCTCTCCTCGACCTTGTGAAATTCCAAGTTGTCCTGGTCGATCTTGAATCGCAGCCGCGGCGCGCGCTCACGGAAGCTCACATCGTCATCGACGATGTAGGGCACTTCGCGGAAGATCTCTTGCACCTGGCGCGCCACCTCGCGGCGCTGCTCGGGGTCCTTGCCGTAGATTTCGGCCAGCAGCGTTGCGATAACCGGCGGACCGGGCGGCACCTCGACGACCTTGACGCTCGTTCCATCCGGCACCGCAAGGCCCGCCAGCCGTTCGCGCACATCAAGCGCGATCTCGTGACTGGTGCGATCACGATCGTGCTTGGGGGCGAGATTGACCTGCAGATCTCCCTGCTGCGGCTCCTCGCGTAGGTAATAGTGGCGCACCAGTCCATTGAAGTTGAACGGTGCCGACGTGCCGGCATACGCCTGGATCGAGGACAGCTCCGGCAGGCTGGCAAGCCGGCCCGCCGCTTCGTTGAGCGCGCGGTCGGTCTCCTCCAGACTTGAGCCACGCGGCAGATCGAGAACAACCTGCAGCTCCGACTTGTCGTCGAAGGGTAATAGCTTCACGACCACGGATTTGGTCGCAAACAGCCCCAGCGACAGCAGTGTGGCGATGCCGACCAGCACAAGGAAAATGAGAGACGTGGCGCGTGTGGCGATCACCGGCCGGGCCGCGATCACATAAGCCCGCCCAAGCCAGCCGCCCTCCGCAACCTCGCTGTGGACACCGCTCTTGCCGCCAAAGCGCGTCATCAGCCAGGGCGTAATGATCACCGCCACGAAGAAGGACAGGATCATGGCAGCCGAGGCGTTTGCCGGGATCGGGCTCATGTACGGCCCCATCAGCCCCGACACGAACAGCATCGGCAGGAGCGCGGCAACGACCGTCAGGGTGGCAAAGATCGTGGGATTGCCGACCTCGGCCACGGCATCGATGGCCGCTTGCACGCGCGGTCGCTCGTCATGCATGGACCAATGGCGCGCGATGTTCTCGATGACCACGATCGCGTCGTCTACCAGAATTCCGATGGAGAAGATGAGCGCAAAGAGGCTCACGCGATTGATCGTGTAGCCGAGAAGCCAGGATGCGCAGAGTGTCAGTAGAATTGTCGTGGGGATGACAATCAAGACGGTGACGCCCTCGCGCCAGCCGATCGCGAGACCGACGAGGATCACGATCGAGATCGTGGCAAGGCCGAGATGGAACAGCAGCTCATTGGCATTGTCTTTGGCGGTCTCTCCATAGTTGCGCGTCACGATCACATCGATGTCGTCGGGGATGAGCGTTCCCTTCAACTCGTCCAGGCGCTCGACAATGTGCTCGGATACAACGACGGCGTTGGCGCCGGCGCGCTTGGCGAGGGCCACCGTGACCGCGGGCGTGCGCGATAGCGTCCCGTGCTCAGTCTTCATGTAGTTCCAAGCCTGCTGCTCCAGCGGCTTGGCGCCCACTACTATGTTGGCAACGTCACGCACATAGACAGGGCGTCCGTCGCGCGCGGTTAACAGCAGAAGCCCGACGTCGGGGATGCCCTGCAGCGTCTGCCCGGCCGCAACAGCCAGGCTCTCGTTGCGCTCGCGCACGCGCCCGGCCAGGAACGAGCGGTTGGCTTCCTTCACTTTTCCGACGAGTTGCGTGAGCGTGATTCCATAGAGCGACAAGCGCTCGGGGATCGGTTCGATGCGGATCTGATCGGGACGACCGCCGACAATGTAGGACAGGCCGATGTCGTCGAGCTTCGCAAGCTCCACCTGCAAATTCTCGGCGAGGTGATAGAGGGCATTGTCCTGGTAGCGCGTCACGCCGGGCTTCACGGCAAGCGTCAGCGTGACAATCGCCACATCATCAATGCCGCGCCCGACAATCAGCGGCTCGGGAATTCCGACCGGGATCCGATCATAATTTGCGCGGACCTTTTCGTGCACGCGCAGGATCGCATCGTCTTGCGACGTGCCAACGAAGAAGCGCGCGGTGACGACGACGCGGTCGTCCTCGGTGTTGGAGTAGATATGTTCAACGCCGTTGATCGCCTTGACGATGGTCTCAAGAGGCTCGGTAACGAGTTTCACCGCATCCTCAGCCTTGAGACCGTCGGCGTTGACGAAGATATCGACCATGGGAACGGAGATCTGCGGCTCTTCCTCGCGCGGCAGCGCCAGGAGCGCAATCAACCCCAGCGCCAGACCCGCCAGCAAGATCAGCGGGGTCAGAGGCGACTGAATGAAATAGCGCGTGAGATTGCCGGAAATTCCCAGCGGCCGACCCGACTTCATGGCCGCACCAGCCTGTCGCCTGCCGCGACACCAGCCAAGATCTCGATCTTCTCCTGTCCGTCTGTGTCCTTGATCGCGCGTCCAGCTTGCACGACCACATCAGCATGCCCGCCATCCGGTTTGGCAAGGCGAACGTAGTCAAGACCGAAGCGTTTGAAGACATACTCGCGTGGCACAATGAACGCTTTGCGCTTTCCCGCCGAAATCCACACGAGCACCCGCTCACCCACGAAATAGCTCCCAAGATTGGGAACTTCGGCATCGGCGATGACGCGCCCGTTCTGAAGCTCCGGATAGACCTGGGTGATATGTCCTTCTGCAAGTGGCGCCTCGTCCGGGCCAAGACCGCGCGCGCCTACACGTACCGGATCGCCCACTTTCACGAACCGTGCATGGCGCTCGGGCAGCTCAAGACGGAGCAGGAATTCATTTGCCGCAATGGTTGCGATACTCTCGCCGGCGAGGACAACGCTGCCCACAGTCACCGGGACTTTGAGGACACGGCCAGACGTCGGGGCCAACACCTCGCCCTCTTCGCTTTCCGTCTCGATAACGGATCGTTCGGCGCGCGCTGATTTGAGCTCGTTGACAGCGACATCGTATGTCGTTTGCGCTTGTTCGACACGCGATTGAGGCGAGACGCCCCTTTCCCTCAGGGTGATCGAGCGTGCTAGCTCAGTCTTCGTGGTTTCCACGCGCGATTGGATGGCCACGATGCGCGCATCCAGCGCCTTGATCCTGAGCGCGATCTTTGGATCGACCACGATCGCCAGCACTTGGTCCTGCTTTACGGAGTCGCCCTCGTCCACTTTTAGGGAAGCGATGGTGCCCGGTGTGCGCACGCGTGCGTCAATCAAATCCCGGCTGCGCACCGTCGCGTAAACGGATTTCAGGTCGTCGATTTCTTCGGCCGAAACGGTGAACGAAGCCGCCGCGTCACCTGCCTCGGCCGGCCTAACGAGTGGACTGAGTGTCGCACAAAGCGCCAACGACAAAATGATGCGCACTGGGCTCAGAATGACCATTCGGCGGCCTCCATTTCCTGTGCCACGTCGCCTCGCTGCGGACCTCAAGACGGCAAAGGCACTTGACACCTAACATCAGGCATATCTAAATTAGCATTTATGAATATGCAAGAGCTACAGTCGAGCAGCGCAGAAGCAGCAGACCTCCTCAAGGCGTTGGCCAACAGCCATCGCTTGATGATTTTGTGCGAGTTGAAAGATGGCGAGCGATCAGTGTCAGCCCTGGAGACAGTCGTGCCGCTGACGCAGTCGGCACTCTCGCAGCACTTGGCCAAGCTCCGGGAAGCCGGGTTGGTTTCGACACGGCGAGAAGCGCAAGCCATTTATTATTCGCTTTCCGATACCCGCGTGGCACGCATCATCGAAGTGCTTCATGAGCTCTTCTGCGCACCACAGAAAACACAAGCCAAGAGGCGATCGAAATGAGCATTGACCGCATCGTAATGGCCTTTGCAGGTTTTATGATCCTGCTCAGCCTCGCATTGAGCCAGATCTATAGCCCCTATTGGCTCTTGTTGGCCGCGTTTGTCGGCCTCAATCTCCTGCAATCTGCGTTCACCGGCTTTTGCCCGCTGGCGCTGATCCTGAAGCGTTTCGGGATCCAACCCGGCGTCGCATTCAACTAACCATCACTAGCTTTACCTCATTGACGGAGTAGAACCATGACCCCCGATTGGATCGGCATGACGCAGGATCTGCGTGCTGGCTTGCGCGAGATGCGCAAGGGTGCTCCCGACGTCATGAAGGCGTTTGCAGGGATTGCGCAGGCCGCGTTGCAGAAAGACGCCCTCGATACCAAGACAAAGGAACTTATTGCGCTGGCTATAAGCGTCGCCACGCGTTGTGACGATTGCATTGCTTTTCACGCCAAGGCAGCCGTCGACCAAGGCGCCACCAGCGACGAGATTCACGAGACTTTGGGAATGGCAATCTACATGGGCGCCGGGCCATCGGTCATGTACGCTGCCCACGCGCTTGAGGCATACCAGCAATTCTCGGGACAGAAGAACGGTCAAACAACAAACGTGGCACCCAAGAACGCATCGGCCGGCGAATAGGTCGCGCCCACTTATCCGACAACACGCTGCTAAGGATTCGTACGGTCTCTCATCATAAGAGCGTGCCTATCCGTTGCAGGTCTTGAAACCGAGGAGCGTGTAGGCCGGGCACCAGCTCAGGACACCTGTCACCAGCGGAATCAAGCCGATCCAGCCCCACGGCGAAGTATAGTCGGGCCCAAAGATTCCCAACGCCACGCCGATGAGTCCAAGCCCGACTACGATGCGCAGCACTCGATCAAGCATACCGACATTCTTCGTCATGGTTTCGCCTCCGGTCACTGCCTGCGGTCCAAGCCGAGGCCCGCGCATGCTGGCATGGCAATCGCAGCCGTGAGTTGATCCAACTCAATGAACATACGCGACGCTTGCGCGCGGCCTCAATGGCGATTTGGATGCGTACGACGTAGCGGATGTCTCAAGAAGCGTGGCAAGTATACCTCCGCACGTTTAAGCCAACCATGGAGCCGGGTGTTGCTTTCCCTCTGGCGCCGAAGCAAGCGTCGGGCCGTCTCGCTGCCGGCGAGAATGAAGGCTGCACCAGTGACCAGCAGCGGTATGCCAAACGGGGTCGGCAGCGGCAGGAAAATAAGTCCGCCGGTTGCACAAAAAAAACCACTGACCACCAGAGCAAGATTGCGCATGTGAAGACCGTCTCCAAATCCAAGCGCAGACCCGTAGACTGCCTAGATAGCCAAACTTGATGGCAGTTCATCTGTCGTGAATACTTCCCCAATGAGGTAGATCAGCACACGGCCTCCGGTGGGATGCGTTTATGGGGCAAATTTATGCAGGTCCGCGTCTGGCGCGACACAGGCCCCTTGTCCCTGATTAGGCATTGTGGCACTCGACAGTCGCGGAAGGTCGCCCCAGCGTGCAGGAGCCAACAATGGACGCCAAAAGTCTTCTGATCATCATTCTCGCGGTCGCAGTCGCCGTTCTCGGCTACCTTTATTACGAAAGCCGCAAGGATGTGGTGAGGGTTAATCTGCCAGGCGTTAAGATCGAGGCGAAGTAGTCCTCAAGCGCATCTGCCCCTAAATTCGGCACTGTTTGGCCCTCAATCCAGCAGCTTGCTGAGTTGCAGATGAAGCACTGCGCGGCTGCAAAAGGCGGCGCAAGCGCATCGCCTCCGCACGGACTGATTCATCGCGGTAGGCGACCCTTAGCCATTGGGCTACCATTCCCTGGCAAGATCTCGATGACGAGATCATTACAGTTTCAAACCGGGTATGGCCTATGCTCACACGACCAGACCGCACTGCAATTGAGCGCACCGCTCCTCTCCCCGTTGAGGTGGAGATCGCGTCAGTGGCCACGGCGGTACCCCAGCACGTCGTCGATCAGAATTGGGCATCCGCGACCGCGCAAACGGTCTATCCCCAGTTTGCACGTCTCGAAGCGCTCTACACCAACACGGGCATCGACACCCGTTATGCAGTGAAGCCAAGGGAATGGTACCTGGAGCCCCGCACCTGGGAAGAGCGCACAGCAGTCTATCAGGAAAACGCGATTGAGCTTCTGGAACGGGTAGCAAAACAGTCCGTTGACGAGGCTGGTCTTTCCCTGCGCGACATCGACGTCATCGTCACCAATACGATCACGGGACTTTCGATTCCCAGCCTTGAAGCGCGATTGATGAATCGCTTGCCATTCAAACCGACGGTCGAGCGGCTACCGATTTTTGGTCTCGGATGCGGCGGCGGTGTCGGCGGCTTGGCGCGCGCCACACGCATGGCACAGGCACGGCCCGGCGCAAACGTGTTGTTTCTCACCATCGACATTTGCACGCTATGCCTGCGGGTCAATGATCCAAGCCTTGCCATGTTCGTTTCGGCGGCGCTCTTCGGTGACGGAGCAGCCGGCGTGGTTCTGCGCAGTCACGCTGAAGGCGAGGGCGAGAGTGAAGGACGGAAGGGCCGTTGTCGCGTAGGTGCCCTCGGCGACTATTTCTGGTCGGAGACCGAGCACATTATGGGCTGGGACATAAAGAACGACGGCTTCGGTGTTGTCTTGAGCCCCGAGCTACCAACCCTGATGCGCGAGCGGCTTGGCGAAGCACTGTTTCCCTTCCTTGAGCAACAAGGACTGACGCTGGCCGACTTCAATGGATTCCTGCTCCACCCAGGCGGGAGCAAAGTGCTTGAGACCGCCGAAGAGGCACTGAACTTGACGCGCGAGCAGCTTCATTACTCGTGGGATGTGTTGCGCAACTACGGGAATATGTCCTCGGCAACGGCGATGTTCATCTTGAAAGAAGCCTACGGAGACAATCTGCAGGGTCGCTATCTCCTCGCAGCCTTTGGCCCGGGCTTTTCAGCCTATTTCATCGTCCTTGAGTTCTAGTCAGCGCTTCGACGCCTCTCACGCGCGTCAACCCCGCTACGAGGCCGGCAAGTTGCGGCACGAGCGACATGGCGGTGATGCTGATCGCCTGCGCGAGCGGCGACTTGAAGGCACGTTCCGCCGCCCCGGCCCAGAAGAACTGGGGACCAATCCGCGCAAGCGAGGCCTTTTGAAAATCTGCGGCGGCCTGCCCGGAGATAACCGCACGCGCGGCCGCCAAACCTGAGGACAGGGCCAGCGACGTGCCGTCACCCGTATAGGAGGGAATGACGCTGAGCTGGTCTCCGATGGGAAATACATTGCGTGCGATGACCGCGCGACGCTGATAGCCATAAGGAATGGCCGAAATAGCTGCGGGGCGCTCGGACAAGAACTTCGCACCTTCAAGAAGATCTCCGAAGTGCGATGATTGGCGCGCGATGTAGGAAAGATGAGCCGGCCATTCAGGCCCCACCTCCTTCATCGCGCGTGCATCCATCAACCAGCACAGTGTCGCTAGGCCGTCCTCCACATTGCAAGCGCCGATGTAGCCGCCGCGATAGGTCACGAGCTGGACGACATCATCAAGCGCACGCGAACCGGAGGGTGCAAGCTCGACCATTACCTTGAAGGCCGTCATTGAACCTTGCGCGCGGGGCCAACCGCGAACGTTATGCTTTCCCGTCGCCAGCGCCGCGCATGTCGCAACGTAGGCTCTCTCGCCAACATGCACCTTCACGCTGCCGGTAGAAGGCTCAAACGCAGTCACCGCCTCACCACGAATGACCTCTGCACCAGCTGTCTGCGCCTCAGCGAGCAACGCCTCATCGATACGGAGCCGTGAAAGGCCAGATGCTTTGAAAGGAAGCGATGCACAGGCCGTGCGCTCGCCTGCAGCGAGCCGCAGCGTTGAGACCTGCGTCGCGCCAAGGCCCATTACGTCCAGACCAAGATAGCTCAGGAGATCCTGGGCCTCGCAGCTCAGGAAATCACCGCAGACCTTCAACTGCGCCGCTGATGTGCGCTCGATGATGGCAACACGCTTGCCCTGGCGCGCAAGCTCTAGAGCAAATGCGCTTCCCGCCAGTCCTCCACCGATCGCGATCGCATCAAAATCGGGCATTCGCTGATTTCCGGACACGCAGATCCCTCAGACAAGCTAGTCGACTTCGCCCGCGCGCCGTTGCTCCAACGCGCCGTCCTCCAGCAAGATCTTGTAGTAAAGCACCGCGCTCCAGATGCAGCCGAAGATCACCGCCACGGCCGCGTCGGCAAAAACCAATGGCAGGAGGAACGTCTCGGCGATGGTGACGGCATAGTTCGGATGACGCAGCCACTGATACGGTCCTTTGCGAACAATTGGGCCGCCTGGAACTGTGATGATCCTATGCGTCCAATAACGCCCGAGTGTCCCGATCACCCAATAGCGAACAACCTGGAGCAGCAAATAGAGAATGGCGAGTGGCCAAATAAGTGGTTCGCTGGCTGGGATGAGCAGGAAAATCGCGGCGATCCACGCGAGGTGTGTGACGGCGACGACGGGATAATAGTCGCGTCCCACTTCCACCGCGCCTTCGGCTAGAAGACGCTTCGTGTTGCGAGCCGAATACAGCTCCTCGAGGCCTCGTTGGGCGAGGATGATCAAGGCGGCGATCTGTGCAAATCCGATGTGCTCCAACATTGCGTCCTTGCGGGGTTGGAAGAGAGGTGGGACCCGGCTTAGCGGATGCGGCGAATATCAACTATGCGCTAATTTTCCGTTGTCGAGAATGCACCAGAGGCAACTTTCCCGGGACCGTGTCCAATCTTCCGACTCTTTGGCTAACACCGCCGAGAACAGCGGCGCTCTTGCGCTCAGCGACAGATCCCCTTTATTGAGCGCGCAACGCCGCCACCAAACAAGGCTCCCATGACCGCCCAAACGCCCACCCACAGACCCGCCCCGCCGCCAGTCCTTGAGCACGCGGGAGATCTGTTGCAGCGCTATGACGTGCTCTTCTGCGACGTGTGGGGCGTTTTGCACAACGGCGCGCGTCCCTACGCAAGCGCTTGCGAGGCCCTCGTCCGATTTCGCGCCCAAGGCGGCACTGTCATTTTGTTGACCAACGCACCTGCGCCCAAGGCCGGAATCATTTCGTTCCTCGACTCCGTCGGCGTCCAACACGACACCTGGGACGACATCGTCGCCTCGGGTGATATCGCGCTCAGTCACATCGCGGAGAAGGGGTACCGCCGGGTCTTCTGCCTCGGACCCGAGGATCGCGATAGCGCAACATTCGATGCACTCAAGGCTGAACGCGTCGAACTCGACGAGGCCGAGGCCATCCTATGTACCGGCCTCATTGACGATGAGAATGAGACGGCCGATGACTATCGCCCGCTTCTGGAACGCGCCTTAGCTCGGAAGCTGCCGTTCGTGTGCGCAAACCCCGACCTTGTTGTCGACATCGACGGCCACCACTATCTGTGCGCCGGGGCCATCGCCGATCTTTACGAGCGCATGGATGGCGATGTGTTCTGGGCGGGAAAGCCTCACGCCAGCACGTATGTAACCGCCCATACTGCCGCCAAAGCGATCCGCGGTGGATCGGTGGCGCGCGAGCGCATCCTCGTGATCGGGGATTCCCTTCGCACCGATCTCAAGGGCGCGGAGGCCGCCGGCATCGACGCCATCTTCGTTGCCTCCGGCATTCATCGCGACGAGACAATGGGCAGCGATGCATTGTCGCCTGAGAAAGTGGCAGCGCTTTTCGCGCCGCCCGCACCGCCTGCGCGTGCCGTCATGCATGAGCTGGCTTGGTAGACGACGTTATCGCTTACGGCGCCTGGCACTTAGCCTCATACAGGGCGCTTTTCTTGACGGGCCACCCCGCACCCTTCAGCGAGCCCCACGCCACCTTGCCGCCGCCCAAAGCATCGAGCTGAAACAGATAGTGTTCGACCACGCCTCTGGAATGTATTGCCATCACCAACATGTAGCCCTTGCCCGATTGAGGGACGCTGAAGACCTGAAAACCCTGCGCCTTCTTACTTTGAGAGCCGCTTGGATCATTCAGGACAATGTCGAGCTGTTTGCCCTCTTGCACGAGCTGGAATTCGCGCCCGCCAAGGTCCTCCGCTTCCCATCCCGACTTGCCGTCTGGGCTGACGAAGACGTATGCGTGGCCGGCCGAACCACTGCATGTGGTAATTACGGCGGCTTCGGTTGGCACCATGGCGGCGAGTATCATTGCTCCGGCCATGAGCGCTGTTGCACTTCTGCGCATACGTTTGTCTCCCATTGTTGACGGTGCCGGCCTTAGAAAGGTGACTGCTTCAATGCAACCGGCTGGGAGCAATTCCCGGCCGCGTGAATCGTGTACTGGTTCGACGCATTCACCTTCGCCCGATTGTACTTTTTCCAATCAGGGCGATCGTTTAGCCTAAGCTGATGTTAACTCCCGCGACAATCACTACACCGCCAATTATTTGATCTCAAATAGCTTTTGGTCTAGTTTGTTGCAATGCGCAATTGCGCGGCTCTTTCAGCTTGACGGCAAGGTCACTAAGCCGAAAGGCGACGCTACAGAGGCCGCCCAGCAAATCCGTAGCAGGCAAGGACAAGACGGTCTGGCATGTGTGGAATAGCCGGCGAAATCCGGTTTGACGGAAGCTTTGCCGACACCACAGTGGTGTCGCGGATGACGAGAGCGCTGGCACCACGCGGCCCCGACGGCAGCGGCGTCATTGCACAGGGCCCTGTCGCCTTCGGTCATCGGCGCCTGAAAATCATCGATCTTTCAAACAAGGCTGCTCAGCCGATGATCGATCCCGAGCTGGGGCTCTCGATCGTCTTCAACGGCTGCATCTATAATTATCCAGAATTGCGGGCCGAACTCCAGGCCAAGGGCTACAGGTTTTTCTCCGAAGGCGATACGGAAGTCATTCTCAAGGCGTTCCATGCCTGGGGAGATAAATGCGTCGAGCGCTTCCACGGCATGTTTGCGTTCGCCATCTGCGAGCGCGAGAGCGGAAACGTCACGCTTGCGCGCGACCGGTTCGGCATTAAGCCGCTCTACTATTCGCACAGCGGAAACGCGTTGCGCATCGCCTCGACCCTACCAGCAATTCTTGCAGCTGGAGACATCGATACCTCAGTCGATCGCGAAGCGCTGCACACCTACATGTCGTTCCATGCCGTGGTGCCGCCGCCACGCACAATCCTGAAGGGTGTGCGCAAATTGGCTCCGGCAACTGTTCGCCGATTTACGGCCGACGGCATCGCGCAGGACCGCGTCTATTGGCAGCCCGCCTACGATCGCAAGCCTGGCGATGGACAGCTCACCCGGGAGGACTGGCGTGATCGCGTTCTGGAAGCGCTGAGGACAGCGGTGAGACGGCGCATGGTTGCCGACGTCCCGGTCGGTGTCCTGCTATCGGGGGGCGTCGACTCCAGCGTTATCGTCGGGCTCCTCGCCGAGGAGGGCCAAAAAGGCCTGATGACGTTTTCGATCGGCTTTGAAGAGGCGAACGGCGAGAAGGGTGACGAGTTCGTCTATTCCGATTTGATCGCCAAGACCTTTGAAACCGACCACCACAAAATCTTTGTTCCCTCCAGTGATCTCATGTCGGCACTGCCCGATACCATTCACGCCATGTCGGAACCGATGGTGTCCTACGACAATATCGGCTTCTTTCTGCTGAGCCGCGAGGTCTCAAAGCACATAAAGGTCGTTCAGTCCGGGCAGGGCGCTGACGAGGTTTTCGGCGGCTACCATTGGTATCCCCCGCTCGCCAACTCCAATGACGTCGTATCCGATTACGCCAAGGTTTTCTTCGACCGAAGCCATGAGACCTTGAAAACCCAGCTGGAAGGCGATTGGATCCCCGAAGCGGACGTGAGCCGTGAACTCGTGGCCGAACACCTCATGCGTGAAGGCGCTGCGACACCCGTGGATAGAGCATTGCGTCTCGATTCCCAGATCATGCTTGTCGACGATCCCGTCAAGCGCGTCGACAACATGACAATGGCGTGGGGGCTTGAGGCCCGAGTTCCCTTCCTAGATCACGAGCTTGTGGAGCTTGCTGCAACGATCCCGCCCGACTTCAAACTTGCCGACCACGGCAAAGGCGTCTTGAAGGATGCCGCGCGATTGGTGGTGCCGAGCGAGGTCATCGATCGAAAGAAGGGGTATTTCCCCGTTCCTCAGTTGAAGTACATCGGGGGGGCCTATCTTGACCTCGTGCGCGACGCCCTGAGCTCGCAAGCCGCTCAAGAACGTGGGCTTTTTCGTCCCGAATACTTAAATCGCCTATTCGAAGACCCAACGCAGTACATTACACCCCTGCGCGGTTCTGAGCTTTGGCAGGTGGCATTGCTGGAAATGTGGCTTCAGTCTCACGACATTTAAGTCGTACAATATTCGAGAGTTTATCATGTCTGACGGTAAGCAACACCACGAGACACCGCATCGGCCGGGGCGCGATCAGCGTACGCGCGAAGCGCTCACGCACCGCCTCAAACGCATGCGTGACCACGGGCTCAAACCGCCGATTGAGCATTTGGCCGGCGAGCCCTCGACCGCATTCCCGAACTTTTCGCTCGACTGCGGCTGGGGACGCCTCATCTTCGGGCAAACATTCACAGAACCCGAAACGCTCATCGCGACACTCCAGCAAGAGCTACCCGAGCGGCGCGACATAGCCATCTACATTCGAAACCCGCATGTCTTGCTCGCGAATGCCCCGCAAGACGCTTTCCTGGATCCCTCCCACACATTTCGGGTCAACCTCTCCACCTACCGCGCTTCACGTCGCCAACTGAAGGGTTTCTTCATTCGGCGGCTGACGTCTGCCGCTGACGCCGAATCGATCAACCGCATCTATGCCGCGCGTGGAATGGTGCCTGTCGCACCTGAGTTCTTCTGGTCGCGTCGCGATGCGCGCTCAATCAGCTACTTCGTGGCTGAGGACAACGCGACTGGCGCTGTACTTGGTACGGTGACAGGCGTCGACCATTTCAAGGCCTTCAACGATCAGGAACGCGGCTCCTCCCTGTGGTGTCTGGCCGTGGATCCGCAGTGCCGCCTGCCCGGAGTAGGCGAAGCACTGGTGCGCCGACTGATCGAGCACTTTGGTGCGCGAGGTGCTTCCTACCTCGATCTATCCGTCTTGCATGACAACGAACAAGCGATCTCGCTTTATGAAAAGCTTGGCTTCCAACGCGTGCCCTTCTTCTCGGTGAAGCGCAAGAACCAGATCAACGAGACGCTGTTTGCTGGACCCGAAATTGATAGCGCCCTGAACCCCTATGCCAAAATCATTGTCCGAGAAGCCCGTCGCCGCGGCATTCAGGTTGAGGTGACGGACGCTGAAGGCGGATTCTTCCGGCTCTCCTATGGCGGACGTTCGGTCCATTGCCGCGAGAGCCTTTCGGAACTGACATCTGCGGTTGCCATGTCGATCTGCGACGACAAAGCAGTAACGGCTCGCGTCGTCGCCAGAGCCGGAGTTCGTGTCCCTGAGCAGATTGCGGCTGATGCCGGACCAACTGAAATCGATGCCTTTCTCAAACGGCACGGAAAGGTTGTCGTAAAGCCTGCACGCGGCGAACAAGGGCGCGGCATCGCAGTGGGCTTGTCGACGATGCCGGAAACCGAGGCGGCCATGGCGGAGGCGCGAAAGGTCTCTGATTCGGTGCTTTTGGAAGAATTCGCTCAGGGCGAGGATCTCCGACTCGTTGTAATCAACTACAGGCTCGTTGCTGCTGCCGTTCGCAAACCGGCCAGCGTCATCGGCGACGGGAAGCGGACAGTCAAGCAATTGATCGAATCACAGAGCCGACGGCGCTCTGCTGCGACAGGGGGTGAATCGAGCATTCCCCTCGACGCGGAAACCGAGCGCACAATCCGGGCAACCGGTCACGAGTTCACAAGCGTCTTGCCAGAGGGGGAGGAATTGCAAGTCCGCAAGACCGCAAACCTGCACACAGGTGGCACAATTCACGACGTCACCGATACCGTCCATCCAGTACTGGTCGAGGCCAGCATCAAGGCGGCCCGCGCCATCAACATCCCCGTCGTTGGCATTGATCTTATGGTTAAATCGCCGCGGGGACCGGAGTATTCCTTCATAGAAGCCAATGAGCGCCCCGGACTCGCCAATCATGAGCCGCAACCCACGGCAGAACGTTTTATCGACTTGCTATTCCCCCTGTCAGTGCCGACTGCTATGCGTCAAGCTCTGTCCGAGACCGCGGAGGTAAGGGGCTAACGCATGACGACCAGACTGGCGATCGACGCAGACTATCTCTTGGAGATGCTGCAAGGGCTGCTGGAGATCCCAAGTCCTACCGGTTACACGGATCCCATCGTCCGATACGTCACCCGCGAATTGGAGCGGCTTGGCCTGAAAGTGGACATTACGCGTCGCGGAGCAATCCGCGCCATTAGGCCCGGCCAAAAACGGCGCGGAGCACGCGCCATCGTTTCGCATCTCGATACCCTTGGCGCACAAGTCAAGGAGCTGAAGGATAACGGGCGCCTTGGGCTCGTGCCGATCGGCCATTGGTCGGCGCGCTTTGCTGAAGGAGCGCGCGCGACGCTTTTCGCCGAAAAGGGAGCCTATCGGGGCACGATCCTGCCGCTCAAAGCGTCCGGTCACACCTACAATGAAGAAATCGACAGCATGCCCTTCGGCTGGAATTACGTCGAACTGCGCGTCGATGCGTTAGCTCGAGATAAAGCAGACATCCTGCGCCTCGGCATCGACGTGGGCGATATCATTTCAATCGACCCACAGTCGGAGTTTCTCGAGAACGGTTTCCTCATATCGCGCCACCTCGACAATAAAGCCGGCGTCGCGCTGATGTTGGCCGCACTCAAGGCGCTTCAAGACGAGAAGGCCGAGACGCCTGTCGACGTTCATTGGCTCTTTACGATCGCAGAAGAGGTGGGCGTTGGCGCTTCGTCGATCATCACCCAGGACGTCGTCTCCATCGTTACGGTCGACAACGGCACGACTGCGCCCGGACAGAACTCCGACGAATTTGGCGTCACGATCGCCATGGCGGACCAAACCGGTCCCTTCGACTACCACCTGACGAAGAAGCTCGTCGAACTGTGCCGCGCCAACGAGATCCGCTATCAGAAAGATATTTTCCGCTTCTATCGGTCGGATTCGGCGAGCGCAATTGAAGCTGGCGCCGATGTACGCCATGCCCTCATCACCTTCGGCGTCGACGCTTCGCACGGCTACGAGCGCATCCACATGCACGCGTTGCGCTCTCTTGCGGAACTGATCACTTCGTACGTGACAAGCCCTGTCGCCATCAAGCGTGACTTTGTCCCGACCGCCGACGTTAGCGGCTTCACCCGGCAGTCGACGAAGAAGGCCAAGCAAAAGCT
>CAZUKP010000010.1:15942-67172 GCA_964620915.1 uncultured Hyphomicrobium sp.
TTAAAGCTACGCTCGTTCCCAATTTCGAGGGCACCACGCACGACAAGCATCATGATCTGCTCGTCGGTGCAAATGCGACGGCAGCCAACAGGCATGAAACCCAAACTCCTGCACCGCTCGTGCATGACCGCCCGCATAAATGCAAAGACGCGGGCGATGAAGGCTGGACCATCGGCAGGACCCAATCGCTCGTCACCAAGCTGGAAGGCATGCTCCCACGCTCCGATCCGGCCGCTGGAGCACCCGTGACAGAAACAGCGCGCAACATCGAGAATGAAGACCTCGATGGGAGACAGATGCATGGACTCTGCAAAGGGCAGCTCCTCATCGCACAGGCAGTCATGTCCTTCGTCGTGCTCGCTCAAACCAGGTCCTGTCACGGTCGGCTTCTTGGGTCTATGAAACCCCATCGGTGTCTCTCACTTCATCCTGGGCGCGCGTTGTTCGTTTCACGGTGCTTCAGGCGCCAACCGGTCAGCGCCGCCGTGGGGTTCTTGAAATCAGTCGATCATGGTCATGCCCTGGAACGACTCTGTCTCGGCAATCGCATCCAAAAGCCGTGAAAAGCGATTTGCTCCAAACTCAATGAAAACTGCGAACATCGCGCAAACGGCGATCTGCACGACCGGTGGTTCAACAGTGTCTGAGGATGGCCGGCCCACGCCATGGGGGAGGGCACCGAGGCTCATTAAGTCGTCTCCAATCAGCATGTTAATCTTGCCTGCCCGCAAGCGGTCAGTTGGAAGCGTTATTCTGTACTTGCTGCGTATAGAATATAATGCTGACTCAGTTCGTCAACAATAAACTTGAGCGCAAGCGTCAGATTTTCACGGTTCCAAACTGCACTGGCCGCATCCTGCTTTCCCTCGCCCGAGAACGGCGAGACATCCCGGTCGTCTACACCAACATGAGCGCGGCACCGTTGTGCATTTGTAACAACGCGACTCCGCCAACCGTATCTGTCTGCGAAGTAATATGAGGAGAATAAAATGCGGGTCAGCCCTCGTTCGAAAGCTCTCGTCACAGCGTTGGGCGTTCTTTTCTTTAGCGCTGCTCCGTCATGGGCCTTCGACGAGAAGCCTTACGACACAACAAGTTTTGATGCTGCTCAGAGCGCCAACAAAGCAATTGTTGTTGACGTGTTTGCCCCATGGTGTCCGACCTGCCGAGCGCAGCAACAAGTCTTTGAAATGCTCAAGGACAAGCCGGAGTACGAGGACATCACCATTTTCAAAGTGGACTTCGACAACCAGAAGGACGCTTTGAAGCGCTTCAATGTGCGCCAGCAAAGCACGCTGATTGCCTTCAAGGGCGATACGGAGACCGGACGATCTGCGGGGGTGACCAGGTCTGATGCGATCGAGTCACTGTTCAAGACGACCCTCAAGTAGCAGGAGCCACTAATGGCCATCGGGAGCGCCTTCTTTGCCTTGCTCGCAGGTCTGCTGTCAGCACTCTCGCCTTGCGTCCTGCCATTGCTGCCGATCATCCTGGCAACGGCGATCAGCGAGCATCGCCTTGGTCCGGCAGCGCTTGCGGGCGGCCTTGCGCTCTCGTTCACGGTGATCGGATTATTTGTTGCGACGATCGGCTATGGCATTGGTCTTGATGTCGGTGTCTTTCGCATCTTTGGCGCGCTCCTGCTGATCACAATCGGCGTCATACTTCTGGTCCCCCAACTTCAAACCCAATTCGCGGCGGCCGCGGCTCCCATCAGCGGCTGGACAGAGCAGCGCTTTGGTGGCCTCGAAACAACCGGGCTCAAGGGCCAGTTCGCACTCGGCCTACTGCTTGGCGCCGTGTGGAGCCCGTGTGTCGGACCCACACTCGGCGCTGCTTCGATCCTCGCCGCACAGGGCAAGGATCTCGTTCAGGTTGCCTTCGTGATGCTTGCCTTTGGCGTGGGCGCCGCGCTGCCACTGCTCGTCCTCGGCATGCTTTCGCGGGAAGCGCTTTTGAACTGGCGCAGCCGGCTTATGGAGGCCGGCAGGGGCGGCAAGATAATTCTCGGGACCTTGCTTGTGGCCGTCGGCCTCTTCATCGTCACCGGCCTCGATAAAAGGGTGGAGACCGTACTCGTTGAGGCGTCGCCGGCTTGGCTGACGGAGCTCACGACCCGGTTCTAAGTGCCCTCCTGCACTTGAAGCTACTTTGCCGCGCCTCGCGCCAAAAGCGCTTAGAAGCACGCCGGGGCATGCTTTCTGATGTTGCCCGCACTCGCGAACACCCGTAGGCTGAGGATCCAGTTTGCTGGGGGATTTTCGGGGGGAAAGAACCATGCGTTTTGGAACCATCTTCATATTGGCGGCCGGCGCCGTACTGGCCTCAACTGCCAGTGCCGGGGCAGACGACACCGGCCTTGCCTATTCACACACGCTGCGCAAGGAAGGCGGCCGGATGTGCATGGTAGATCACTTTCATTCTGGCTCGGGCGAAGGGCGTTCGAAGGCTACTGCACAGAAGGCTGCGATGCGCTCTTGGGCCAGCTTCACCAACTTCGAGTACGGCACCGTGTGGGCGCGCTGGTCCCTCGCGAAGAACAAGTCGACGCGTTACACGAAGGAATCCGTCGGATGGAGCGCCACGGTTGAAGCGCGCCCCTGCCGCCGGTAGCCAAGGCTTGCCGCGTGGCTATACGCGTGATGGTTGGCGCAACCAGCTTCTTCTGTTACCGCAGGGCCAAAATCACCCCGCTTCCCTGTGATGGAGCGAGACGTGCGCCTCCTCGTAACCTTCATAGCCGCTTTCGGCTGTAACTACGTTCTGACGCGCGCATTTCTCACGCTTTTGCGCGATCGTGCCATTCTCGCGCTGCCCAATGAGCGAACAATGCACGACGGGGCGATCCCGAAAGGGGGCGGCGCACCGCTTGTTCTCGTGGCGCTCTTAACGACACTGCTGTTATGGCCTTGGACTCCCTTCATTCTGACCACCGCGCTCGCCGCCACCGCGCTTGGCCTGGTCTCGTGGAAAGACGACGTCAACGGGGTTTCTAAGACCGTACGCGCCTGGTCACACGTTGCGGCCAGCATCGCCTGTGTTCTCGCACTGCCCAGCGACGCACTCGTCTTTCAGGGACTGCTGCCGCTCGCACTCGACCGGCTCGTCGCCGCCGGTGCGTTGGCCCTATTCGTCAATTTCTATAACTTCATGGACGGCATCGATGGAATGGCCGGCGTTGAAACCTTGGCAATCGCTATCGGGTACGTCGCAGTATCGCTGCTCGCCGGCAGTGAACCGCCCGCATCAGGGCTTGCGATCGCCGTGGCTGGAGCAACGACCGCCTTCCTGTTTTGGAACTGGCACCCTGCGCGTCTTTTTCTCGGCGACGTTGGCAGCGTCCCGCTCGGCCTGATAACAGGAGCACTCATGCTCGATCTCGCCTGGAGGACGTCGCTCGCCGCAGCGCTCGTGTTACCGCTCTACTTCATGGCAGATGCCGGGATCACGTTGGTTCGCCGCCTCGCATCAGGCGAAAAACTGTGGCAGGCGCATCGCACGCACTTCTATCAACGCAGCACGCAAGTGCTCGGATCGCACGCGCGCGTCGTACAGCGCGTTGCACTCTGCAATCTCGCGCTCATCGGTGCCGCGATGTTGACGCTCTCCCATCCACTTGTCGGTTTTTTCGCTGGGCTTCTCGCCGTCGCACTCCTACTTCTCAGCTTGGAGTACACAGCCCGCAAGGGTCAGCCACCGACGACCTGACGTCTTCCGGCAAGCACGTGGCTCTGCACACCGTGTGCTGCGAGTTTCGGGCGAACACTTGTGATTTTTTTGGAGTTGACGCCGGCCCATCCGATTTCGCCTGAAAGGCGCCCATACTCGATCTTGGGGCAGCGGTTCATGACCACCTTGAGACCGATCGCTTCGGCCTCCGCAGCCGCCTCGTCGTTGCGCACGCCAAGCTGCATCCAGACGACTTTGAGTGAAAGCATATCCTTGAGGGCGATTGCATCCCGCGTAATTTGGTACGCGGCTTGCGAATTGCGGAAAATGTCAACGATGTCCACCGGGCCCGGCACGTCTGCAAGTTCGGCATAGACCTTTTGGCCAAGGATCTCTTGTCCGGCCATGCCTGGATTGACGGGAATAACCTGGTAGCCCTTGCCGAGCAGATACTTCATGGCGAAATAGCTCGGCCGATTGGTGTTCGCGCTGGCACCAACGAACGCGAAAGCCTGCGCATCGTTCAAAACGTCCGTGATGAACTTGTCGCTGTAGCGTGGCTCGCTCATTCCTCACCCATATCCAGCTCGACCCGCCCGTCTGCCCCGAGCTTGAAATATGGGTTGAACGCAACCTCCCACAAGTGTCCATCTGGGTCGGCAAAATATCCGGAATAACCTCCCCAAAAGACTTTCTGCGCGGGCCTGATGAGCTTGGCGCCTGCGGTGACGGCCTCCGTCAAGACTTCGTCGACCTCGGCCTCGCTGCGCGCATTGTGCGCAATCGCGACACCCGAAAAGCCAGACGCACTATCGGAAACGGTTGCATCCTCCGCCAGTGCGGCTCGGCCATACAGCCCCAAGACGACACCGCCAGCGTCAAGAAATGTCACCGACTCTAGGGACGCCTTAGATGCTTTGAAGCCCAGCGCCTCATAGAACCTACGCGAGCGTGCGACGTCGGCAACGCCGAGCGTAATCATCGAAATTCGCGGTTCCATCAGCAGCCCTTCCAATCGGGCTTTCGCTTTTCAAGGAATGCGCCGATCCCCTCTTCGGCATCGCGCGCCATCATATTTTCGACCATGATTTTTGACGCGTAAGCGTATGCCGCCGCGAGCGACATCTCGGCCTGCGCATAAAACGCCGCCTTGCCGATCGCAACAGTGGCCGGTGATTTCTCGGCAATCTTACGGGCGAGTGACAACGCACCTTCCCTCACGTCGCCATCAGGGACAACACGATTGATAAGGCCGTAGGCTGCAGCATCCTCGGCCGACAGCATCTCGCCCAGGAGGAGCATTTCCATCGCCCGCTTGCGCGGCACATTGCGCGATAGCGCGACCATGGGAGTCGAGCAGAAAAGCCCGATGTTCACCCCTGGCGTACAGAACTGGGCCGACGCCGCAGCCACAGCGAGATCGCACGTGGCCACGAGTTGGCAACCCGCTGCCGTGGCCGTGCCCTCAACCGCGGCAATGACAGGCTTTGGATTGGCCACAATCGCCTGCATCATGTTGGAGCAGCGCCGCATCGTGTCATCAAAGAAGGCCAGTCCCCTGTCACCATCTTCTCGGTGCGCCGTCAGCTCCTTTAAGTCATGGCCCGCACAAAACACCGAACCGTTGGCTGCCAAGACAATCGCGCGAACGGCGTCATCGGCTGCGAGATCCGAAATGGCCCCGTGAAGTTCGTCAATCATGGCCAGTGACAAGCTGTTGCGCGCGGCCGGCCGGTCCATTGTGATCACAGCAACTCCAGAGCACGGCTGCTCAAGGACAAGCCGGGGTGCACCGTCGGCGCTATTAGCTTGGCGAGATACTTTCTCTTGCATTGAGGACGTGTTCCTTTGGCGCGAAGCAGATCGTAGGGACTATTCGAGAGCCTCTTCCAACTCTGCTCGGCGCGTTCTTACGAGCTCGATGTTTTCCTTGTGCTGCACGGGCGGTGTGTTCGCAATCGCCTCGTTCAGATCCTCGACAAGAAGCTGCTTTTCAGCCTCCGGAATTGTATCATCCGATTTCACCTCCTCGAGTTCAGTTTGCAACGCTTCACCCGGATCGGTGAACTCGCCCGACACCATGTCAAGGCCAGCCATCACGATCGAAATGTTGCCCGCGACATCGTCAAGTTCTCTGAAATCGGAAAAGCCATGCTTCTTTGCAATCGCGTCAAGCTCGGCCTGAAGTGCGGGATCGTTCGTATCACCTGCTTCTTGCAGCTTGATTGCAACCCGCGCCAGGTCGGACTGCGCGGAGATAAAGCTTTTGATTTGTTTTTCCGACAACTTGATTTGCTTTACTGGCGGTTCGCTGAAGTCCTGGGCCACAGGAGCGCCGGCCAGGAGGGCACAAACGATCACATAGCCCACGAAGCATGAGGTCACGCGTTCAAGACCTAGTCTCATCGCTCCAAACCTCCATCTTCGGATCGCGCGCCCAAAAACCGCAGCGCAAGCCCCTAATTCGGGCTCTCACTCGTTCACCCTTGCGGGAGCCGATCACGTCGACGCCCTGCACTGCATCCGCACGCCAAGCCATTTTCGCCAACTGCCCCGGGTCCGCAAGCAAAGGTGCCGTACGCGCTGTTGGCAACGTTGGCATCACTATTGACGGTAATATGTTACCGCATCGTGGTAGTATTTTACCGTTACATTTAAACCCTTGAAATAATTAGCTTTTTTTAACATTAGGCCTATCTCTCTTGACAATCTCAGGCCGGTTTGGTTCTTCAGCGCGCGTGACGGGGCTGACCCGCCCTGATTTTTCAAAAAGAGCCGGCTTCGCCTCGATGCCCGCCCTACCATTAACAAGAGGAAGTCTTCGTCATGACGACGTACGTCGCCAAACCCGACGAGGTGGACAAGAAGTGGCTCCTGATCGACGCCGACGGTCTCGTCGTCGGTCGGCTCGCCGCATTGATTGCCACCCGCCTGAAGGGCAAGCACAAGGCCATCTATACTCCGCATGTGGATTGTGGCGACAACATCGTCGTCATCAATGCCGACAGGGTCATCTTCAGCGGCAACAAACGCACCGACAAGACCTACTACTGGCACACCGGCTATCCCGGCGGCATCAAGCAGCGCACGCCGCGTCAAATCCTCGAGGGCAAGTTTCCCGAGCGCGTTTTGCTGAAGGCCGTTGAGCGCATGCTGAAGCGCGGTCCGCTCCAGCGCAAGCTGATGCGCAACCTAAAAGTCTACAAGGGTAGCGAGCATCCACATGACGCCCAGAAGCCTGAAAAGCTGGATGTGGCGAAGCTGAACCGTAAGAATGCGAGGGTCTAGACCAGATGTCACAAGAAACCAAAACACTGGACGACCTGGGCGAACTCAAGGACGCAGCGCCGGCGGAGATAGCGGGTGCGCCTCAACACGTTCAGAAGCTTGACAGTCTTGGCCGCGCCTATGCCACGGGCAAGCGCAAGGACGCCGTCGCGCGTGTCTGGATCAAGCCCGGCAACGGAGCGATCACGGTTAATTCCAAGGACTACACGCTGTACTTCGCCCGGCCGGTTCTCCAGATGCTTCTGCAGCAACCGCTGACGGCAGCCGATCGCAACACCCAGTACGACATCATGGCGACTGTGATGGGTGGTGGTCTTTCGGGACAAGCCGGTGCCGTGCGCCACGGCATTTCCAAGGCGCTCACCTATTTCGAGCCCGAGCTGCGGCCCGTCCTCAAGAAGGGCGGCTTCCTCACGCGCGATAGCCGTGTCGTCGAGCGCAAGAAGTATGGCCGCATGAAAGCGCGGCGTAGCTTCCAGTTCTCGAAGCGCTAAGGCGGCGCGCAGCTTGCACGCGAACAGCAGCCCGCCAATCGGCGGGCTGTTTCCTATTTAAGCGCATTGATAGTTGCGATGGGCGCCACTGAGTGCGAAACACGCTTCGCGGACTGAGCAATACGCGTTCCGCAAGAGGGAAACCCAGACACGCTGGCGAACGTTTAGGCCTGCATGAAAACGGGAAAGGTTTGAGTTATGGATTGGCTGACGCAAGACCTGTTCGTAATGCTGGCCGACGCTGAAGCCGAACTCGAAAACCTGTTCTCCGTGGAATGGTGGCAGCAGAACTGGCTGGCGCTGATCAACATCACAATGATCGACCTGGTGCTGGCCGGTGACAACGCCATCATCGTCGGGCTCGCGGCATCCCGTGTTGCGCCTGATATCCGGGCCAAGGTGATTTTCTGGGGCATTTCTGCCGCCGTCATACTTCGCATTCTCTTTGCGGCGATCACCGTGCAGCTTCTCGCCATCATTGGGCTGACTCTTGCTGGCGGATTATTGCTGCTGTTCGTCTGCTGGAAAATGTACCGCCAGATCGTAACGGGAAACGATCACACAGAAGCCTCGGGTGCCGGCAACGGTAAGGAGCTGGGTTTCTGGTCCGCCGCAGGGCTAATCACGCTCGCTGACCTTTCCATGTCGCTCGACAACGTGCTTGCGGTCGCCGGCGCCTCGAAGGGCTCAACGCTCGTTCTCGTGATTGGTCTTACAGTTGCGATCGTGCTCATGGCGCTCGCTTCGCATGTCATCGCCGGGCTTCTTGTGAAGTATCCTTGGATCACTTGGATTGGGTTGCTGATCATTCTCTGGGTCGCACTCGACATGATCTATCGAGGGTCGCACGAGATCTCCTGCCAGGCGTTCAACTTTGGCTGCTCGGAAACGCTCTGGCAGGCTATTTTGCACCGACTCGGGGGCGGCTAGTCCGGCGACGAGCGCATTGACACAGCTCACGCCGCCGACCTAATGGCTGCAACCTAAGGGCTGCACAGCGTTGCGCGGCCACCTCGCGCCCCGCGTGAGCAAACCAAACTTGAAACGGCAGAACCATGACAAAGCCGAAGGTTTTCATCGACGGTGAGGCCGGCACGACCGGCCTCCAAATCCGGCAGAGGCTCGAAAAGCTTCCTGGCGTTGAGGTTCGCAGCATCGATCCCGACAAGCGCAAGGATGCGGGCGCACGCAAGGCGCTCATGGCCGAGGTCGATCTCGTCATCCTCTGCTTGCCGGATGACGCCGCGCGCGAGGCTGTCGCGCTTGCTGGTGAATTGGGAGATTCTGGCCCCGCCATTCTTGATGCTTCGACGGCGCACCGGGTCGCGCCCGGTTGGGTCTATGGTTTTGCCGAACTGAAGAAATCTCACGCCGACGAGATCAAATCAGCAAAGCGCGTGGCCAACCCAGGTTGCTATCCGACCGGCGCCATTGCACTCATTCGGCCGCTCATCGATGCGGGCATCCTTGGACGTGACCAACCCGTGTCGATCAATGCCGTGAGCGGCTATTCCGGTGGCGGCCGCTCGATGATCGAAGCCTTCGAGGCGGGAAAGGCCCCCTCGTTCGAGCTCTATGCGCTTGGGCTCGTGCACAAGCACATCTCAGAGTTGATGGAATACACCGGGCTAAAGCAGCGGCCGCTGTTCGTCCCCTCGGTCGGCAAGTTCCGGCAAGGCATGCTTGTCTCAGTGCCGCTCCATCTCGACTCGTTGCAGGGCAAGCCATCCCTGCAGGACCTGGCACAGGCGCTTGAGGCGCACTACCAGGATCAGCCATCAATCCACGTGGTGCCGGGCGCTGGCACCGCAATGAGCCAGCTCGAGCCCGAGGCGCTCAACGAGACGGACGAGATGGAGCTGTTCGTGTTTGGAAATTCTGAGCACGGTCACGCCCTACTCGTTGCCCGGTTGGACAATCTCGGCAAGGGTGCCGCTGGTGCCGCCGTACAGAACCTTCAGTTGATGCTCGGTCTCGATGGTGAAGCGGGCCGCTGAGCGCGTCGTGTTCTTCTTATTCTGACGAGCGCAGGACCCGGTGGACGTGAAGCACGGCGACGCCAACGACGAGCGCGGCTCCCGCCTGATGGGCGAGCCCCAGCGGCAGTGCCACGTTTGACAGAAGCGTCCAAATGCCGAGACACATTTGGGCAACCACCGCGGCGACCAGAAAGCCTGCCGAGCGCACAAGGCGCTCATCATCCGCCGTGCGCCCAACCGCGATGAGATGCCAGAGAGCAAGGACAACCAGAACATAGGCGACGAGGCGGTGGTCGAACTGGACCGTCGTCACGTTCTCAAAAAAATTGAGATACCAGGGGCTCATGATTCCGAGCCCCGATGGTATCAGCTCTCCATCCATCAACGGCCACGTGTTGTAGGTGAGGCCCGCCTTGAGGCCGGCGACCAATGCGCCGAGCCCCGATTGTACAAAGACCAGCGCAAGCAGCACCGCTGCCAACCGCCGCTGTGCCAAGCTCACTGTCTGCAAGCGTACCGTGCCCGATGAGGGTGAAAGGTCGAGCGCAAGCCAAATCAGAAGTGCGAATATCGATAGCGCAATCAGCAGGTGGATGGCGAGGCGGTATTGGCTAACGTCGATGCGATCGACGAGACCGGACATCACCATGTACCAGCCAATCGCGCCTTGGAGTCCACCCAGCGCAAATACACCGAGGCACTTCCAAGCAAAGCCAGGGCGCAGATTTCCCGAAATCCAGAACCACGCAAATGGAAGCGCGAAAGCAATGCCGATGAAGCGGCCCAGAAAGCGGTGGGTCCACTCCCACCAATAGATGAACTCAAACTCTCCAAGCGTCATGCCCGCGTTGACGATGGCGTACTCTGGAATGGCTTTGTATTTCTCAAACGCCTCTCGCCAGTCCGCTTCATTGAGCGGCGGGATCGCGCCAAGGATCGGCTGCCATTCGGTGATCGAGAGGCCTGAATCCGTCAGGCGCGTTGCCCCACCCACAACGATCATTGCAAACACGAGGAAAGCGACAAGCCATAGCCAAATCCGAACGGCCGTGTCGGACGTGTCGCTCATCGGTGCTGCTGAATATGTTTGCGCCATCAACTCGGCTGTCCTCAGAGATCCAACCCCATGCTCGCCGCCTGATAGGCATACTGGGCCAAAGGATCAATGCGCCTTAGGCGCGCGGGAGGGCGTATGGCAAGATCGCGAGGAGACCTGCTGACGAAGGAATTGCAGTTCCACGCCGGAAGATCAGCGGATGAGCCGCAAATGATTGTCGAAGGCGCGCCCGGGAAAGGACATCGTCGTCAAATGCGTGTGATCAGGGCGTTCCGTCTGCACCACGCCCATGCCTGAGCTCAGCGCAAATTCCCGATCCGAAATGCCAATGATCCCGCAACCGTCCGTCAGCTGGGTCTCGCTGATCACCGACGCCTGCTCCGTATCAACATAAACGATGCGTCCTGCGCGCGGGGCGGAGGCGGCAAGCACACGGCCATCGCCGCTGATGGCCACCGCGCCGATATAGCCTTTCAGTGCCGCACCAAGTGGGCTGTCCGTCTCCAAAATGCTCAGGGGCGAATCCATGCCCGCCCTGCCGATCAGCTCCGGCACGTCGTCCGGCGCACCTTCCCATTGCCCGCCAAACCAAACGGCACCGCTTGCGTCAGCCGCAAGATGGCGAATTGAGAGTTTATGCAGCGCGCCACTTTGCATGTGCTGGGCCCTGAGCTCTCCCGATGCGCTATCGATGAAGGCGAGCGACGGCTCCATGGTCTCGACATTGAGTTTCTCGCGACCGCTCTCGACGTGGGTTTCGATGCCGCCATTGGCAACGGCCAATGTCTTTCCATCAGAGAGAAGGATCACCTGATGCGGGCCGATGCCGTACGTCGGCACCTCGCCGAGGCGCTCAAATCTGCCGGTCGCATCGTAAACGCCGAGCAAACCTTGCCTCGTAGCGTTGTCGTGCTCGGTGGCATAGAGCAGGCGCCCGTCTTTAGAGAATACGCCGTGGCCATAGAAGTGCCGGTTCGCAGGTGTCGTGAATAGAACCGGCTCACGACTACCCTGAATATCGAAAGCGAGCGCAAACGATCCCGGCCGGCGTGCAAAAACCACCGCCATGCGCCTTGTGGGATCAAGGGCGATATCGTGCCCGCGTCCCTCCAAAGGTATTTCGCGAACGATGAGTCCTTCGAGCGTCAGCACCACAACGGAGTAGCTGCCGTCGGGTCGCCGGCAGGCCGCGACCAGATCGCCCATCTCACCGTCGTCATCGCCCTCGCGCCCAAGCACACCGGCAAACGCAGGCCAGGACGCCGCAAGCGTCAGGGTAGTTCCTATTAGGAAATGCCGTCGGTCAATCGCCATCGAGTTCATTGAATCCGATTGTCAGTCCCGCGGAGGGTACGATTTTGCGACCGATGAGACTACGAAGGCCGCTCACATGAAAACGTAAAATGCGCAACTCCCTCGTGCGCTCAGGATCGTCCTTCTTTTCTTTCCCGCTTTCCTGCACGGCATGCGGAGCATCGCGCGCCAGCCTGCTGAAAGCGTTCTTCATCCAGTCCTTAATCCAAGCATCGTCGTTGGGAACGAACCGCGCAAGTCCCATCGCCTCGAAGTAGGCCTTGTTGCCAGCGATTGAAGCTGAAGCGTACTGGCTACTGAGCCCAGCGCGCGCAAAGGGTAGTCGCGGCCGCTTCCCGGTCCTTTTTTCGGCAGTGATGAGCGGAATGACTACGCGGTCTTGGATGATTTGCAGGCCCGTCAGTAACGCCCTTACGAGCTCGGCGGAGGCTTCAGAAACGGTCTTGTAGCGAGGGTTGTCCGGACCTGGGCTCAGCATCGTTTCGCGCCAGCCCGTTTCCCCCACCCAGCCAGCAACGACGTTGCCGGCAATCGTCTTGAGATTTTTTGCAATCGCCACGGCATAGCCGCAACGGAACCGGGCCTCGGCACCGTCTCCCAGAATCGGGTGCTTATCGCTCGTTAACAGTGCCTCCAATGCCGGAAGTCCCTGGATCGCCACACTCTTCTTCTCCAGTAGGGCCGGATCAAGAACATCTGGATCTTTGCGCGAAATCGCACGGCGCATCTGCCGATCCACGACGCCACGCGGGTCAGGCCAAAAGGAAAAACGTTCAGGGCGCGCATCAACGGCCATTGGTCCGAAGCGCAAGAATTCGACTTCCGCCCAGGCCTTCACCGTCTCCGCAAACTGCTCGCGTGCTGCGCCCAATTGTCTCCCCTGCCCCTCACAAGCCTTCGCAAAATGCGCGGCGAGACGCTCGGTTCGCTGTTTGAGGACTTGAAGACGCGGAACGATGTAGCCATCGATTGCGGCCTTGTTCATGGTCGCCAGCGATGGTGTCGCAGGGTCTGCTGCACGCGCTCCCGTCGATGTGACGATGGCCGTGCAAGCAAGAATGATGAGGATCGTTTTCAGCACATTGCGTACTCTTTAGAACCCCTCGAACCTACCGCCGCCGCACCTGTGCCACGCAACGCGCGCCGGGCCAGCGCTAATTTTCCATGGAGCGAGTTATGCTTGCCTGACAGCAGCTTCAACGTCGAGCATTGCGGAAGACTTCGGTCAAAAAACATTTCTTGACTTCGCGAGTAATCAATCATCTTCTCTCACTCGAACGCTGCCATGGACGCTGCCCGCCAAGGCTAGGGCGCAATGTACCCAAGGGCCGTCCATCACATCTTTCAGGGACTCGAGCCACTCATTCTCGACTAAGAGGAAGCCAGACTATGCGCAGGATTCTCGTCGCCACCTTGGCCGCCGCAGTATGCATGCCACTTGCCTTGGCGAAAGCGGCGGATGCGCCGGACGTTTCTGCCGTAGTCGAGACGTACGCGAACATTGCCGAGGCCGGTTACACGGACTCCTTGGCCGGGGCGCGCAAGCTCCAAGAGGCCGTCAACACCCTCATCAAGGAACCCACCGAGGCGAACCTCAAAGGCGCCCGCGCTGCCTGGGTCAAAGCACGCGTCCCCTACATGCAGACTGAGGCCTTCCGCTTCGGAAATCCGATCGTTGACGAGTGGGAGGGCAAGGTAAACTCATGGCCACTGGATGAAGGTCTCATCGATTACGTCTCGGGGGAATATGGCGATGAGTCTCCGGAGAACGATCTTTACGTGGCCAACGTTATTGCCAAGAAGTCCATCAAGATTGGCGGCGAGGAAGTCGACACAACGGTCATCACCAAGGAGCTACTTGTCGACAAGCTGCAAGAGGCAGGCTCTGTCGAATCCAACGTCGCGACGGGCTATCACGCAATCGAATTTCTGCTGTGGGGCCAGGACCTCAACGGCACGGGCCCCGGCGCAGGAAAACGTCCGGCAACCGACTTTGATCTGAAGAACTGCACGGGCGGCAACTGCGATCGGCGCGCTGAATACCTCAAGGTCGTGACCGAGTTGCTCGCCGATGACCTGGAGTGGATGGTCAAGCAATGGGGGCCGACTGGTGCTGCACGGAAAGCCGTTATGGCCGACGGGGGACAAGCCGGCCTGGTTGCCATCTTCAAGGGCTTGGGTAGCCTGTCTTACGGCGAATTGGCGGGCGAGCGCATGAAGCTCGGCCTACTCATCCATGACCCTGAGGAGGAGCATGATTGCTTCTCGGACAATACGCACTATTCGCACTACTACGACGCCAAGGGCATCCAGAACGTTTACCTTGGTAAGTACACGCGAACCGATGGCTCCGTCGTCTCCGGTCCGAGCCCGTCGGACCTTGTGAAAGCCAAGTCGCCTGAGACGGATGAGCGCACGCGCGCGGCCATCGAGGACTCGATGAAGCGCATGGACACGATCGTGAAGCGGGCCAATGGTGGCGAGGCCTACGACCAGATGATCGGCGACGACAATGAGGAGGGAAACCAGGCGGTTGACGCTGCGATCCAAGCACTTGTCGTGCAGGCCAAGGAGTTTGAGCGCGCCATTGCGGCTTTGGACCTGAGTGCAATTGAGTTTGAAGGGTCCGACAGCCTTGATGCGCCTGGAACGGTCTCGACGGAATAATCGTCGCGCCCGAGTGGTCCTCGCGCGCTTCGACGCTTAGAACAAGCCCGGTGGAGGCGGCACGCAGAACGGCCGCCCAGTCCGGGATCAGAGCGCCCGGCACCTCGCGCAGGGTGCCTTTGTCATGACGAAAATGCCTTTTGAACCCAAATCGAAGCCGCGAATGTGGCCGCTCCCTATACCAGGTGCAGCCGCTGCCATCGTAGCGGGCCTTATCTCGACCGCTGGACTCGGAAGCGCCAATCAGCCGGTGAATCCCGTCAAAGCCGATGCAGGCGCCGTGCACGAGCCCGGCGAGGAGAACCCCGGGGGGAGCGCGACGACGAAAAAGGGCATCACGACCCGCGATGCGTTCTCACAGTCGTCGCACGGCATAGGATTTGGAGGAGAGGCGCGTTTCAAAATTGGAAACGCGATCTTCCGCAAACTGTGGGTCTCCGCACCGGCCTCAACCAAGAGCTCAGACGGCCTTGGTCCGCTGTATAACTCGCGCTCCTGTCAGAGCTGCCACTTCAAAGATGGCCGCGGTCATCCTCCCAATGCCAACTTCCCGGACGACTCGGCAGAGTCGATGTTTCTGCGGCTCTCAATCCCGCCCGAGACCGACGAACAGCGTGAGGTGTTGGCTTCGCATCGTGCGAACACCATCGGAGAGCCAACGTATGGCGGACAATTGCAGGATGTCGCGATTCAGGGCCACGACAACGAAGGCCACATGCACATCACCTACGAGGACGTGCCCGTCGACCTGGACGATGGGACCAAGGTCTCGTTGCGCCGGCCCACATATTCGATCGACGACCTCAAGTTCGGGCCGCTCCACCCAAAGGTCATGATGTCGCCGCGCGTGGCGCCGCAAATGATCGGTTTGGGCCTGCTGGAGGCCGTGCCGGAAGACCAGATCCGTGCATTGGCCGATCCCGCAGACAAAGATGGCGACGGCATCTCCGGGCGCACAAACGAAGTTTGGTCGAAGGAGAACAACAAAGTCGCTCTTGGCCGATTTGGATGGAAGGCGGGGGAACCATCCATCAAGCAACAAAGTGCTGGGGCGTTCTCCGGTGATATCGGGCTGTCAACGCAGATCAATCCCAATCCGTCGGGCGATTGCACCAAGGCGCAAACGTTCTGTCTCAATGCCCCGAATGGAAACACCAAGCGCGATGGTGGCTACGAGGTAAGTCCGAAACTTTTGGATTTCGTGACCTTCTATGCGCAAAACCTCGCCGTCCCCAAGCGTCGCAACATCAATGACCCCGAAGTGGCCAAAGGTAAGCAGCTGTTTGCCAAATTGGGTTGTAGCTCCTGTCATACGCCCTCACTGACAACGGGCAATGCTGAAGGGCAGCCGCATCTCAGCAATCAGAAGATATGGCCTTATACCGATCTGCTACTGCATGACATGGGCGAGGGACTTGCCGACAACCGGCCTGAAGGCATGGCCAATGGCCAAGAGTGGCGCACGGCGCCGCTATGGGGCATTGGTTTGACAGAAACGGTGAGCGGTCACACTTTCTTCCTGCACGACGGGCGTGCACGAAACATCGAGGAAGCAATCCTTTGGCACGGCGGGGAAGCGCAATCAGCGCGCGATGGATATGCGGCGTTGCCCAAAGCCGATCGCGAAGCACTCATCCGATTTGTCGAATCTCTTTGAGGCGCAGAGCGGCGCCGGCTGCGCCCGGTTGGCAGCTGCTCACTCTTGCATTTGTGGCCCTCCTTGTGGGCTTCACTCCCGCCACCGCTTTCGATGATGCGGCACTCGCCAGGCGGGCGCTAGAACGCCACATCCTTCCCGGCTACGAAAACTTCGCCGATGCTGCCAAGACGTTTGCGCACACGGCTTCTGAGCTGTGCCGTAAACCCTCAGAAGCCACGCTTGAGGAGACGCGCGCAACGGCCCGCGACACACTTCTGGCCTGGGGCCGTATCGAGCACATTCGGTTTGGACCAATTTCCAAAGATCAGCGCTTAGACCGGATGCTGCTCTACCCAGCGCCGCGTGGGATTGTCCCCAAGCAGATTGCCCGACTGCTCCGGCAAAAAGACCTGAAGGCCCTTGAGCCCCACAAACTCGCCCACGCAAGCGTGGCCGTTCAGGGCTTCACAGCAATCGTTCCCGTCCTTTTCGGGAAGGGAAGCAACCAGCTCGCGTTATCAGCGAGCCCCAATTCGTTCCGCTGCCAGTATGTTGAAGCACTAGCCGAGGGCATTGCGCAGATCGCCAGTGAAACGCTGGGCGACTGGTCGGGTGCGTTTGGGCAGACCTGGCTAAATCCGGGACCGGAGAACCCTGCGTTTCTCAATGCGAAAGAGACAACGCGCGCGCTTTACCGCTCCTACGTCACCGAACTCGAGGTCGCCCGTTTGCAGCGCCTTGCGCCAATGCTGCAAAACGAAACCGAAAATGGCACACACGCAGAGCCGTTATTCCCAAATAGCGAGTTGGGGCTTCCTTTCATCCTCGCCAACATCGAAGGCTTGCGCTCGCTACTGACTGAGAGCGGCTTCATCGACGCAACCTGGGCAACGGACGAAAAGGAGCAGACTGCTCAGGCCATTTTGAGAAGCGTCGAAACCGATTTGGGCTTTTCGATTCGCGCAGGCAAAAGCGCCTTGGCGATAGCGCCCAACGCGCTCGCCGATCCAGAAGCACGCAAGAAGTTGGTGCCCATGACATTCGCACTCAAGAACGCGGAGGTGACCGGACGATCCGCGCTCGGCACGCTCACAGGGCTCTTCTTGGGTTTCAATTCGTTGGACGGCGACTGACCGCGCGGAACAGCTGCAATCCCAAATGTCAGGCCGCCTCAATTACTGAACGATGCATGCGCCTTCGTGTGCTCAATTCGAGCACAGGCCACGCAATTCGTGCAACCGGTGGAGAACCTGTGAATAGCGTTCCCATATTTCCATCACGATGACGTCGCCTCAATGCCCGAATCACACTGATTCATGAACACATTGGCTTTCCAAGCCTGAGGGGCAGATCACGAAGAGGGAGTTATTGGGGATGAAGGATCTTGAAACGCAGCTGAATGACTTGATCGCTCAGAGCGATCGTGTCGCCGCTGAACTCAATCGGGAGGTGTTCCTGATCGGGCGCGCGGACGCTGCGATTAACTACCTGAGGACCGTGCGCGAGCAGACGGCCGTGCAGGTTGCAGCGCTTTTGGAGCAGCGCACGGTGACCGCGATCCCACCGATGAAATCACGACATACATCGAATGGCGCGGACGATTTTGGCGACTATGATCCCAACTGGCCCAACTAGGCCGACGTTAAACGACAACGTACGAGGCACTTGCCGGCTTGCACAGCCACGCCCTTAACGTGGCGCACAATCGATCGGCATGATGCCTAAGCGACAAAGGTCCGAGGTAGAGGCCGGGGCGTTGGCGCTCCCCTCTCGGGCATAGGGCGGGTCCAGCCTTGACCAGCGGGACACGCGCGCGTAGCAAGCGACGCGCAACCAGCGTATTGTCCCCACCATGGCCGATATCCTCGAAAAGATTACCCGCTATAAGCTCGAAGAAGTGGCGCGCGCCAAGGCGGCGACACCGCTGAATGTGCTGGCCGAACTTGCGCGCAGCGCGCCGCGCGTGCGCCCCTTTGCTGCAGCGCTCGCTGCAAAGCATCACGACGACAAACCCGCGCTCATCGCGGAAATCAAGAAGGCGAGCCCGTCCAAGGGATTGATCCGCGTCGACTTCGATCCGCCAGTGCTGGCCAAGGCTTACGAGGCGGGCGGAGCGGCGTGTCTATCGGTGCTGACCGACACGCCCTCGTTCCAGGGCGCGCCGGATTATCTGACAGCAGCGCGCGCGGCGACCCATCTTCCAGTCTTGCGCAAAGACTTCATGATCGACCCGTATCAAGTGGTCGAAGCGCGTGCGTGGGGCGCGGACTGCATCCTCATCATTCTCGCCGAGGTCAATGATGACATGGCTCACCAGCTCGCTTCGGCAGCAAAGGATTGGCACATGGATGCCATCGCCGAGGTTCACAACGCGGATGAGCTGGCGCGCGCCCTCAAGCTCGACTGCCGGATGATCGGCATCAACAATCGCAATCTCAAAACGTTCGACGTGACGTTGGCGACAACCGAAGACCTGGCACCACGCGTGCCGAAGGATCGCATCGTCGTCGGCGAGAGCGGCATTTTCACTTCGGCTGACATCGCACGGCTTCAACGCGCCGGCGTGAATACGTTCCTCGTTGGCGAAAGCCTCATGCGCCACGACGACGTCACGGCCGCGACGCGGTCCTTGCTCACCGCCGAGGCCGCATAATGGCGACGAAAGGCCTACGACTGAGCCATCTGAGCGATACCGGCGAGGCCCGCATGGTCGACATCTCGCAAAAACCTGTGACGACGCGCTCCGCAGTCGCGGAAGGTTTCGTAACGATGGCACCCGAAACATTGGCGCTCTTGAAGAGCGGCAAGTCCCCCAAAGGCGACGTGCTCGCCACTGCCCGCATCGCCGGGATCATGGCCGCCAAGCGCACGCATGACCTGATCCCATTGTGCCATCCGCTCAGCCTGGCCCACGTTACGGTCAATCTCGACACGAAGACCAAGCCGCCGGGTGTCCACGTGACCGCAGAGGTCAAGACCGATGGGCGCACCGGCGTGGAAATGGAGGCGCTGACGGCGGTGTCCGTCACCTGCCTGACGCTTTACGACATGTTGAAAGCCGTCGATCGCGCCATGTCCTTTGAGGGCATCCGGCTTCTAGAGAAGTCGGGCGGCCGCTCGGGCGACTATCGCGCCAAGCGCACCGCCAAGCAGGTTGGCTGAGCGATGGCGCTTGTCCCGGTTGAAGAGGCGCTGAGACGCATTCTTGAAGGCGCGCAGCCGACACCGACAGAACGCGTGCCGCTGAGAGACGCACACGATCGCGTGCTGGCAGCAGACGTAAAGGCCGAGCTCACACATCCCCCATTCGACTCCTCAGCCATGGATGGTTACGCGGTACGCATAAGCGACCTGACCAAGCTCCCTGCGTCGCTGACGGTCATTGGTGAGGCGCAGGCCGGACATGCCTTCGCAAGCCCCGTTGGCAAGGGCGAAGCAGTGCGCATTTTCACAGGGGCACCGCTGCCAAAAGACGCCGACACGGTCGTCATTCAAGAAAACACGGAGCGAGACGGCGACACGGTCGTCGTGCGCGAAGTGCCGAAGCTCGGCGCCAACATCCGCAAGACTGGCGGTGATTTTGAACGCGGGCAGACGCTCATCCCATCGGGAAGCGTTCTCAATGCCCGTTCCATCACGCTCGCAGCCGCGGCAGGTCACGCAATGCTTCCCGTGCGGACAAGGCCGCGCGTTGCGATCCTTGCAACGGGCGACGAGCTGGTGGAGCCGGGAACGGACCCCAGCGTCGATCAGATCGTTTCCTCCAACTCTTATGGACTGGCAGCCCTCGTTGAACGCGCAGGCGGCCGGCCGCAGCTCCTCGGGATTGCCCGCGACACGCGCGAAGATCTCGACGCGAAGCTGCAACAGGCGACGGGAGCCGATGTACTCGTCACGATCGGGGGCGCCTCGGTCGGCGATCGCGATCTCGTCCGGCCGGTTCTCGAGGCCCGTGGCATGATCCTCGATTTCTGGAAGGTCGCCATCAAGCCGGGCAAGCCGATGCTCTATGGCCGCATGGAGAACATGCGCGTGCTTGGGCTGCCGGGCAACCCCGTCTCCTGCCTCGTCTGCGGGCGCGTGTTTCTCGTGCCCCTTCTTGAGCGCCTCTTGCAGCGGACCGATTCGCCCAACCGTGAGATCACCGGCGTGCTCGCAGCGGGTCTTGAAGCCAATGGTCCGCGCCAGAACTACATTCGCGCGGTGACGAAACCCGGCGCGGACAATCGCCCGCTGGTCAGCCCAATTTCAAGCCAGGACAGCGCCCACCTGACGGGCCTCGTGGCCGCCGACGTCCTGATCGTGCGTGCGCCTAACGCCCCAGCACTTCCCGCCGGCGCGGAGGTGTCCGTCCTCCCCCTCGACTTCTGAATTAACCTGGGCAAGAGAAAGCCCGGACGGTGGTCGAGGCCATCCGGGCTTAAGTGTGACCCATCATGGCGTGAAGAATCATCACACCGACCACCTAGCACGATTCGTCAGACCAAAGAGTATCAAGCATTTGCGCGCATACGGTTGCCCTGAGCTCCCGGTCACAAGCCGGGGCTCGCCGCATCGAGGGCCTGCCATTCCAAGCCTGCCTGGCCTCCCCGCACTGTGCCAGACCATGCCTAGCCTTGACGCAGAATAGTTGGTGTTCCCCACACGCGGCGCAAGAATGAGCGCTACGCAATTAGGACAGCCCTCCTGTCAAATTAGGACGTCCTCCCTGAAATGCGGGGTTGTGGTTGCCTCTTGCAGAACGCTACAAGAACGGGTAGGGTACGTTCATGCTTTGTACGGGCTTCCTCGGCGTCTCCACCGGAGTTGAGGCGGACAAGCACCAAGCACCGGAGACCCAATGCTGACCGAGAAACAGAAAGAGCTTTTGCTCTTCATACACGACCGTATGCAGGAGGCGGGCGTGCCTCCGTCCTTCGACGAGATGAAGGACGCGCTGGATTTGAAATCCAAGTCCGGCATCCACCGGCTGATCACGGCACTCGTGGAGCGCGGCTTCATTCGCCGCCTACCGCACCGCGCCCGCGCCATCGAGGTGATCCGACTTCCCGAAGGCGGCGATTCTTCACGCAACATGGCCCGCTCCGGCTTCCAGCCCAGTGTGATTGAGGGAAGCCGAAGCCGCGATCTCAGCCCGCCACCGTCGACCGCAATCGACGCCCGCACCGTTTCCGTCCCCGTCATGGGACGCATCGCGGCAGGCACGCCTATCAGTGCGATCCAGAATCACAGCCACGACATCGCCTGTCCGCCGGACCTGCTCACCAGCGGTGAGCACTTTGCTTTGGAGGTCAAGGGCGACTCGATGATCGACGCCGGCATTCTCGACGGCGACGTTGTCGTCGTCCGCCGTTGTGACACCGCCGAAAACGGCGACATTGTCGTCGCACTTGTCGACAAGGAAGAAGCGACACTCAAGCGTCTGCGCAAGAAGGGCACGACCATCGCGCTCGAAGCGGCAAACCCCGAGTTCAAAACGCGCATTTTCGGACCCGACCAGGTCGATATTCAGGGCCGCCTCGTTGGGCTCTTGCGCCGCTACTAAGGCAGGGCAGACACTCTTCGCCGCCGAAAAGAATTTTGCGGCGGCATGGACCAAGGCCGCAGCCCGCGCATTTCGCGTGCGTTCTCAATGCGGATCGTCCCATCCTCCTCGATGTAGACGGCATAGGTGCCGTTGTTGCGCACCGCAAAAAAGTCGATGACAGCGGTGGGGCCGGAACACCCCCGCGGAAACGGCAAGCGCGAAACGACAATGCGCGCGCGTTCGCAATCGTAAACGAACGCTGCGGGATGACGCGTCACCGCCAGCGTCACACCTTTGAGCGCAGTACGGCAGCCAATGCCATCGCAATCGAACCCCACCGCCTTCGTTGCCTGCTTTGGCTCGCGCGCATCCCCGTCGTGCTGAAGCCAGCGGATCAACTCGAACGATGGTCGCCGCGAGCCAACTGCTGAGAACTTGTCCCCATCAACGCGCGCGGCAACGAGGCCGCCATCCCTGCCGATGAGGAGATCGGGCAGCCGCAGCGTAGGTGCGAGTGCGAGCCCCACCGCAATGAAACCCAGGCCCAACAGGCGCCAACGCGTCTGCCACAACGTAAGCCAAAGACCGCCTGCGACCATCAGCAGAAAAGCGATCATCGGCATCGCAGGAATTCGCCCCACGGCGCCCGGCAGGCCAGATACGCGCTCAGCACACCAAACCATCCCGTCGATGCCTTGCCCCATGACCCACAGCGGCAGTGCTTCCAGGCCTAGCGGCATTGCAATGAGCGCGGCAAGAGCGGCAGGCATCACAATCACATTGCAGATGGGGATCGCCATCAGGTTGGCGAGCACCGCATACTGTTGACTCTGATGGAAGTGGTAGGCCGCAAATGGCGCGACCGCCGAACTCGCAATCAGCGTCGACAGCACAATCCCAACAAAGAAATAGGCCAGCCGGCTAAAACCACTGTGCGCAAGAAAGACGTTTGCCCCGCGCCGGCGAAAGACTTCGTAAGTTGCAACAAGCGCAACGACGGCGGCAAACGACATTTGAAAGCCGGCATTGAAGAGGCTTTCGGGAAAAACAATGAGGATCACAATCGCCGCAATGGCGACGTTGCGCAGCGCAAGTGCGGGCCGGTCCAGAAGAACGGCCAAGAACATGATCGAGATCATGATGGCGGATCGAACGGTGGCAAACGACGATCCCGAGATCATCAGATAGCCGAAGGCGCCGAGCATGGCCGCAACAGCTGCCCACTTCTTGATGGGATAGTTCAGCGCAAGAGCAGGAAATGCCGCAAGGATCAGGCGCACGAGAAAGAACACCGAGCCCGCCATGATCACCATGTGCAGTCCCGAGATCGACAGGACGTGGATGAGCCCGGAGTCACGAAACGCCGTCTTGGTTTCCTCTGATATGCCCCCCCGCTCGCCGGTTATCAGCGCGTTGGCAATAGCGCCGCTTTGACCGGGAAGAGCTGCCCTGATCCGCTGGCCGATCGCTTGGCGCAGCCGCTCAACCGCCGCCCAGGCCTTAAGGTCGTCGGGCGGAGCAGCCGCACCCCTGACGCGCCGCGGCGGCGCAAACGCGTATCCAACGGCTCCAATCTCATCGAACCAAGCTTGTCGGCCGAAGTCGAAGCCGCCCGGCAGGGCCGGTCCGGACGGCGGCATGAGTGTCGCCAGCATGCTGATTACGTCACCCGGCTGGAGACCGTCTGTGGACGACCGGGTTGTGATGCGCACGCGCTTTGGACTCTGCTGGGGATCGAGCCCCTCAATCGAAATCACACGCAGCGTCAATCGATGGCCCCCTTTGGGCCGTGGCTCGATGAGCTCCAGATAACCGTTCACTTCCGCGCGGATCTGTTTTTGAAGGACGGGCGCGCGCGTCCACTCGACCCGGACTTTCGCAAGAGCAAAGCCAAGCGCCATGGCCAAAAAAGCGCCGATCACCAGCCCCAGAAATACGCTGCGCGGGCCAGACACCCACAAAGCCAATGCGACGGCGAGCGGTGTCAGCGCGGCAAACAGACCAGGTTCCGATGGCAGCCAAAAATAGGTTCCGATGCCGACGCCCAGGAAAACAGGCACCCAGAGGAACCAGCGCTCCTGCTCAGCTTCCAGCTGGCGCAAGAGGGGCGCGAGTACGTGTGCTCTGCCGTCTGCCTCTCCCACGGACTGCATTATTGCCCATTCCCCCGGGGCAATACGCGCCCCTTACCGATCCGGCTGCCATATGCTACATCGCTAGCGCAACGCCCGCATCCCAACAGCATTCGATCCCCAGATGAGCGACAAGACACGGAGCGCAGACGCCCCGATCGTGCGTTTTGCTCCTTCTCCAACCGGTTTTCTGCACATTGGCGGCGCGCGCACGGCCCTTTTCAATTGGCTTTATGCCAGGGGGCGGGGCGGCACGTTTCTTTTGCGCATAGAAGACACCGACCGCGAACGCTATAGCGAGGGCGCCGTCGCCGCGATCCTGGACGGGCTCAAGTGGCTGGAGCTCGACTGGGACGGCGAACCAATTTCACAATTTGATCGCGCGTCTCGGCACCGTGAAGTCGCCGATGACCTGCTTTCTCGCGGGCACGCCTACCGGTGTTACCTCACATCTGACGAATTGGATGAGATGCGCAAGGCGGCGGAGGCTGAAAAGCAGCGCCTCTCCATTCGCAGCCCGTGGCGCGATCGCGATCCACAAGAGGCCCCGGCCGGGGCGCCATTCGTTCTGCGCCTCAAGGCCCCCCGCGAGGGTGAGACCGTCATCGACGACAAGGTGCAGGGACGCGTCGTCATTCCCAACAAGGATCTCGACGATCTCATCATCCTCAGAAGCGACGGAAGCCCGACATACAATCTGGCTGTTGTCGTCGACGACCACGACATGAAAATCAGTCATGTCATTCGCGGTGTCGATCACCTGACGAATTCGGCACGCCAGATGCAAATCTATTCGGCCATGGATTGGGACGCGCCCATATTCGCCCACGTGCCGCTCATCCACGGGCCCGACGGCGCCAAACTGTCAAAGCGCCACGGTGCGCTCGGCGTCGAGGCCTACAGAGAAATGGGCTATCTGCCCGCGGCCCTGCGAAACTATCTCGTGCGCTTGGGATGGAGCCACGGCGACGACGAGATCATTTCGACTGATCAGATGATCGATTGGTTCGATTTCGATGCGATCGGACGTTCGCCTGCCCGCTTTGACTTTGCAAAACTCGAAGACCTGAACGGTCACTACATTCGAGCGACGGACGATCTTGAGTTGCTGCACCGCCTGGAGAACCTACTTCCATTCTTGGAGGACGGGGCTGCGATCCAGGAGCGGCTTGATGCGGATATGCATGCAAAATTGCTGGCAGCACTGCCGAGCCTCAAGGAACGCGCAAAGACACTGAAAGAGCTGTTGGCGGGCGCCGGATATCTGTTTGCTGAAAGACCTCTCAAACTTGACGACAAAGCGGCCAAACTTCTCGATGCCGAGGCACGTCTGAAACTTGCCGCACTGCTGCCCAAGCTCGAGGCTGTCACGGAATGGGAAGCGACACCCTTGGAAGAGGTGGTCCGAACCTTCGCCGAAGAATCCGGAGCCAAACTCGGCAAGGTCGCGCAGCCGTTGCGCGCCTCACTAACCGGCAAGGCAGTGTCACCACCTGTCTTTGATGTCATGGCCGTCCTCGGTCGCGAGGAGTCATTGGCGCGAATTCGCGACCACGCCGCTTGAAGCCGTGAGCGTGCGCAAAACCGCTGGATTTGAGGCTGCATACCTCTCATGCAGCAGCCTCTCCTCACCAAGACGGCTATGTTGCGGTGCGAAAATCGTGTAAAAGAGACCTCAACGAGCGCGCTTAGAACCGTCCAGGCTCAGCCGACGGTTTGGCGGAAACCCCTTTTGAGGCAGGAACTTAGGTCCCGCCTGGACGTCCCTTGAGGCGCTGATCAGCCAGCGCCCCGGTCGGGTGTCATATGGAGACAGGTCATGAACATTCAGGACAAGCAGCCCGAAACATCGGCCTCAACTGCAGACGCCGAACTGAGCCTTGACGGCAAGACCACTGAAATGTCGGTTCGCGAGGGGACTTTGGGCCCGCGGGTCATCGACGTATCCCGGCTCTACCGCGACACCGGCTGCTTCACATACGATCCTGGATTTACATCCACGGCCAACTGCGTCTCGCGCATCACCTACATTGATGGCGACGCCGGAGTCTTGCTTTATCGCGGCTATCCGATCGATCAGCTCGCCGAACACTCGAGCTTCTTGGAGACCTGCTACCTTCTTTTGCACGGTGAACTCCCGCAAGCGGACGAATTCGAGAAGTTCCGCCATACGATGACGCGTCATACGATGGTCCACGAGCAGATGACCCGCTTCTTCACAGGGTTCCGCCGCGACGCTCATCCAATGGCGGTCATGGTCGGTGTCGTCGGCGCGCTCTCGGCCTTCTATCACGACAACACAGATATCAACGATCCCGAGCAGCGCACCGTTGCTAGCCATCGCATGTTGGCCAAGATGCCCACTATTGCCGCGATGGCTTACAAATACTCGTTGGGTCAGCCCTTCATTTATCCGCGCAACGATCTCGATTTCACCGCGAACTTCCTCCAAATGTGCTTCGCCATTCCGTGCGAGCCTTACATCGGAAGTCCTGTGCTGACGAAGGCCCTCGACCGCATCTTCATTCTCCACGCCGATCACGAGCAAAACGCTTCGACGTCAACGGTCCGCCTTGCCGGCTCCTCTGGCGCCAACCCCTACGCTTGCATTGCAGCTGGCATTGCATGTTTATGGGGTCCGGCGCATGGCGGGGCCAACGAGGCCGCGCTCAACATGCTGTCGGAGATCGGGACGGTCGATAAGATTCCCGAGTTCATCAAGAAAGCAAAAGACAAAAACTCAGGCTTCCGCCTGATGGGATTCGGTCACCGCGTTTACAAGAACTACGATCCGCGCGCCAAGGTCATGCAGCAGACCTGCCACGAAGTTCTAGACGCGCTTGGCACCAAGGACGAGCCGCTGCTTGAGGTCGCGATGGAGCTGGAGCGCATCGCTCTGCAAGACGAGTACTTTATCGAGAAGAAGCTCTATCCAAACATCGATTTCTATTCTGGCATCACGCTGCGCGCGATGGGCTTCCCGGTGTCGATGTTTACTGTCTTGTTCGCAGTCGCGCGCACGGTGGGCTGGATCGCTCAGTGGAAAGAGATGATCGAGGATCCCGAGCAACGCATTGGCCGCCCCCGCCAACTCTACGTTGGCGCCGACCAGCGTGAATTCGTACCGATCGACCAACGCGGCTAAGCGGAGCAAAGCGGGCGATTGCGCAAGACTGGCGCCTCAGAGTTCGCTGAAGCGGCCCTTTTCTGCGTAGTGCAGCACAATGTCGGCAGCGGCTTCGCTTGGCGTGCCCTGGGCAAGCGCCAGTCGCTCGGGAATGCGCGACAGCGCTTCGAGCTGTTGTTCACGCTCTGGTGTTGCTTTGAGAAGTAGATCCACCGCGCTTGCGAGCGCTTCGGGCGTACATTCTTCCTGGATGAACTCCGGAAACGCATTCTCTCCCAGAACCAGATTCGCAAGCACGATAGAAGGAACCTTGACGAGGAAGCGCAAACGCGCGGCGAGAGCATCAACGCGATAGGCGACCACCATCGGTGTCCCCGCAACCGCCAACTCCAATGTCACCGTACCGGAGGCGGCCAAGGCAGCACCTGCCAACTTGAAGGCGCGAAAACGGTCCTCCTCCCCTTCCACGATATAGGGTTGGACCGACTTCCAAGATTTGAGCTTCGTCTCGATCAGCTCGCGTACCGAAGGAACCGTCGGAATAACGACTTGCGGCGGCACTCCCCATTTAGCGATCAGATCGATCGCCTTGCCGAACGGCTCCATCAAACGACCGACTTCAGACGGGCGGCTCCCGGGTAGAACGACGAGCAAATGCCGGTCAGGATCGAGGTTCAATCTTTCAGCCAGCGGCCACGCATCCAGGTGGTGCAACCAATCGAGTCTTTCAATGAGCGGATGGCCGACATAAGTGCACACAGGCCCACCCAATTGCTCGTGCACCTCCGGCTCAAACGGGAGAAGTGCGAGCACATGGTCAATATAGCGTCGCATGGACTTCGCCCGGCCAGGGCGCCACGCCCACACGGTCGGGGAGACGTAATCGATGATCGGGATGAGAGGTGCCTTGCGCCGAATGCGTTTTGCAATCGGGTGTGTGAATTCAGGAGAGTCGATGACAACGACGGCGTCCGGCTCTGCGGCCACGGCCGCGTCAACCGTACGATGAACACGCCTGTATATGCGTGGCAGGCGGGGCAAGATCGACAGGGGCCCCATCACCGCAACATCGGAAAGAGGAAACTGAGAGGCGAGCCCCTGCTGCTCCATAAGCTCACCGCCGACGCCCAGGTAGTGCACTCGCCCTTTCCGCCGTGCATTGAGGGCAGCCATGAGCTTGGCTCCGAGCGCGTCTCCGGAGTGCTCACCCGCGATCAGAAACAGACGCAATCCCTGCTTGGCCGGATTGGGTCCTGGCATGTGCCCACGAACTTCCTCGGAACCAGGCCGGGTCGACGAGGGCGCGCTGGTTTGTTTCGTCTTTGCCCTCATTCTTGTTCCCCGGGTGGCGCGAGCGCAGCCAGCAGCAGACCATGGTTATCAGCCAGTTCGGCCGTCGGCTCGATCGTCTTTGAAAGTTTGCCGATGAAGGCAACACCAGCAAGCCCTGCCGCAGCCGCATCGGCCAGGTAAGCCCCGACATCAACGCCCTGCGCCAGTACGGCAATGCCATCTCCATGTCGAGATCTGCCCCGTCCCCATTGGCGAAGTCTGCTGGCGCGCTCAAGGAGGTTGGGGATACCTTCGCCCGCCTCTACAGCAAGCACATGGCGCCGTGACACCACCACGCCCAGGCTGGGCGCAAGCGGAGCAAGCGCCGTCAGCACAGCGGCTCCCTTGAGGGCATCAAACCTTTGAGACGCCGTGAGTGCTGGACCACTGATACTCTCAATGCCCCAGTTTTGAGACGTGCGGGCACGGGGCTTTGCCCCGGCGTGAGGATCGTCGACCCCCACGATGAACAGACCGGCCTCATCTGCTTGGCGGATCATTACCTGGCGCTCTGCAGCAATTGCCCCGCCGGCAAGCACGGCGATCCCGGCAAGCCCGCTTTGCTCGATCCCCGTCAGGGTCGCCGGACCAATGGCTGGCAGATCGATGCGGAGCTCCTGTCCCGGTTTGGGTCTCTTAACAAGTACCCCCTGCCGCTCTGGGCCATTGCCGCCTTTCGCGCGAGGCTTCTTCGCGGCCCTTTCGAGCATGGCATCTGTCCCTTCGGCGCCCTCGATCGCCTCTGCTTGGCCTGCTGAGACGATGACGGCTTGTCCAACGTCAAAGGGGCCGAGCGCACGTATGATCTCGAAACCAAGGGCAATGTCGCTGGTATCGCCGTTGCGGCTGCCAAGGTGCCCGAGCGCGCCTGGCCCGATGACGAGTTCGGGCATGACGTCGCCGGGCGCGACGACTTTGAGGCCCTTGCGCTCGAAAAACTTGACCACCCTGCTCAAAAGGCTGTCATCACCACCAGACGCAACAACTTGAAGGATTGCGGGGAGATTCAAGAAGAACCCGATATCGGGACGCAAGGCAGCTAGATCCGGCCGGCGAACACCCCCAACAATCACGAGTTCTTGGCAGCCCGCTCTCTTCAGCGCCTTGAGCATGAGGCCGATTTGGCCCCAGCCGGTGACAGTTCGCGGAAACTGCGAGAGGGACTCCTCGGCCTCCCCCTTGATGGCAACTACGTGGACGCCATCCCCGCGTGCAAGAACGTACTCGGCGATCTCGCGCGGAAGGCTTCCTCCACCCGCAAGAATTCCGACAACACGTTGGGCGGCGCGCATGGCTGCGATCAGGTGCTCCGATCAGCTCTGGGCAATTTCTCGCGGCGTACAAAGGCTGCGCTTACCGCCAGCGCGAATGAACTCGAGAATTTCCTGAACAATGGTGTGACTGGAGAACTCCTGCTCGACGTCCTCCATACGTTCAACCAGCGTGCCCTCGTCGGCGAACAGCAGCCGATAGGCGCGGCGCAAATCATGGATATCGTTGCGCGAGAAACCGCGGCGCTGCAGACCCACAATATTAAGCCCGGACAAGTGGGCGCGATTGCCTAACGCCATCCCATAGGGAATGAGATCGTTTTCCAGACCTGACATGCCGCCAAGAAATGCGTGGTCGCCAATGCGGGCGAACTGGATAACGGCAGCACCCCCGCCAATGATGGCGAAATTGCCAACTGTGCAATGCCCTGCGAGCATCACATTGTTGGAGAAGATGACGTCACTCCCAACGCGGCAATCGTGTCCTACGTGCGAGTTGGCGAGAAAAGCGCAACGATCCCCCACAGTGGTCGCCATCCCTCCGCCTTCCGTGCCGGGATTAATTGTGACCCCCTCGCGGATGAGGCAGTCCGATCCAATTGAAAGTGTTGAGGGCTCGCCCTTGTATTTGAGGTCCTGCGGCTGATGGCCAATGGAGGCAAACGGGAATATCCGGGTGCGCGCGCCGATGGTGGTGCGCCCGGCAACCACAGCGTGGCTGACAAGTTCGACGCCATCGCCCAGCACGACGTTATCGCCAAGAACGCAATAAGGGCCGATCTTCACGTCCGCGCCGAGCTGGGCGCCCGGTTCGATAACCGCGGTGGGATGAGCTCTCATCTCACCCATTCTTGCTTGCCGAGCCCGCTGCAAAGGCCCGGGCCTCTGCCGTATCGGCCAACATGGCGCTCACCTCTGCTTCGGCCACGACTTGCCCATCGACACGGGCCTCACCATAGAACCGCCAAACACGCCCTCGGTTGCGGATCTTGCGTACGTGATAATGCAGCTGATCGCCCGGCAGGACCGGCCGTCTGAATTTGGCACGGTCGATCCCCATGAAGTAGACGAGCTCGGCTTTGTAGTCCTTTCCCAGACTGCTCACACAAAGGGCACCGGCGGTCTGTGCAATTCCTTCGATGATCAAGACACCCGGCATCACGGGATACTGAGGGAAATGGCCCTGAAAGAATGGCTCATTGATCGTCACGTTCTTTAGGCCGACGCAGCTCTCGTCCCGATCCATGTCATAGATGCGATCAAGCATGAGGAACGGATACCGGTGCGGCAGGAACTGCAAGACACGAATGATGTCCGCCGTCCCGAGCTTCGTCTTTGCTGTCGCCTCATCCATGTCCTTCACGCCCTTTGCGCACTATCAGTCTCTTGCCGTGCCGTTACTGCATTCGTCATCACACGGCATCGTCCCCCGGATCCCCGCGAGACGACTTGCCGCCCTGTCCCGCCAGCCGTGCGAGGATCGCCAACTCGCGTCCCCACTGCTTTAAGGGCCTTGCCGGCGTCCCTCCAAAACGTGCTCCAGGCGGAACGTCCTTAGAGGGATGGGATGCCCCAGCGACCTGAGCACCGCTGCCAACCTTGATGTGACCGACGGTCCCGGACTGTCCGCCCATGACGACGAAGTCCCCGAGCTCGGTCGAGCCAGAGATGCCGGTGTGAGCAACGATCACACAATGCCGCCCAACCACGACGTTGTGCCCGATTTGGACCAGATTATCAATTTTGGTGCCCTCACCGATCACCGTATCCTTAAGGGCACCGCGATCGATCGTCGTGTTGGCTCCAATCTCAACATCGTCCTGAATGACGACGCGGCCGATCTGAGGCACCCTCAGATGACCGTTGGGACCCATTGCGTACCCAAAGCCATCCTGACCGATCCGGACACCTGCGTGCATCACCACGCGATCCCCGACAAGAGAGTGCGTTATCGATGCCAGCGGCCCCACGTGGCAATTCCGTCCTATTGAGACCCGACGTCCAATCACCGCACCTGCAGCAATTCGCGTACCTCGGCCGATGTGAACCTCCTCGCCAATGATCACACCGGGCTCGAGCACGACACCATCTTCCAGTTTCGCAGTGGGATCGATGAGATTTGAAGATCCTTCGTGCGCCACCTCTACCCACAGCGCGCCCGGATAGAAGAGCCTCAAGCCCTTGGCGAACCCCCGGTAAGGATCCGGCGTCAAGAGCGGCACGGTGCCAGTAGGGACATGTGACGCGTGCGCAGGGCGCACAAGACACGCACCTGCCGCTGTCTCTTTCAGTTTCTCGATGTATTTTCGATTATCAAGGAAGGACAGATCATGCGCAGTGGCATCAGACAGTGCCCGGATGTCGTCAATCCGCGTCGACGGATCTGCGCCATTGCCGATCTCTGAACCCGTCGCCTTCGCGACTTCAGCCAACGAGAAGGGCCCGGCCCTATCAAAGAAACCGGGATGTTCCATGAAGGAAGTCCTCCTTCCAGCCGGCGCCCCGATTTGCACGGCAAAGGAGGCTTGGGCCGATCCGCTTCGTCAGGCCTGGCGAGAACCAATCTGAGTTGCGGGGCAGATCGCGTCAGAACTTGGTCGCCGCGCCGAACCGGAACAACTGCTCCTCGTCATAGCTTTGCTTGGTGAGGACCTTCGCGAAGTCCATGCGGATTGGTCCAACTGGCGAGGTCCAAAGGATACTCGCGCCAATCGAGGAGCGGATAGCATTACTATCAACCAAACACGCCGATCCATTGCTCGTCGTACAACCGGAGAGGGCGTCTACTGCACCCGCACCAGCGCCCCAGAGTGAGCCCGCATCTGCAAACAGCGCACCACTGATGCCAAGATCTTCTGGGATGAGCGGAATTGGAAAACGGACTTCCGCTGTCGTCGCCCAGAACGACGCGCCACCCAGAGCGTCATTCGTGCTCAAGTCTCGCGGTCCAAACCCAGCGCGATCAAAACCACGGATCGTCTCGCCGCCCCTGAAGTAGAGATCATTCAGACGTATGTCGTCTCCGCCCCAGCCTAAGATGTGACCGCCAATTGCTCGGCCGACAAACGTGATGTGGTCCGTAATGGGATAATACCCGCGTGCTTCAGCCGAGAAACGGACAAAATTAACGTCACCGCCCAGTCCAGCCACGCTCGTGCCACCCTGCAAGAAGAAGCCGCTCGTTGGGTTCTGCGCGTTGTTGCGCTGATCATACGTAATGGAGGTGCCGATCAACGACGTGTAGAATGTCCCTTCCGACTCTTTGACGGCCTCAGAAGAGTTCTCGTAGACGTCAAAGATCTCATCACGCGACAAGGAGTAGTTTGTCTGCATCCAGAGTCTTTCTCCGAGCGGGAACCCGAGACGCAGCCCAAAGCCAGTGTTGCGGCTCTTGAAGCCTGACTGACTCTGTTGGTCGATCTCCTTGTGATAGATATCAAAGCCTGCTGCGAGATTGCGGTCGAGGAATCGAGGCTCCGTGAAGGACAAATCGACTTGCATGCGTTCTAATGAGCCGGAGAGCTGGAGCCGCAGGAACTGGCCATTGCCCATAAGGTTGCGCTCAGTGATGCTGATATCACCAATCACACCTTCGGCCGTTGAAAAGCCTGCACCAAACGACAACTCGCCAGTGGATTGTTCAACGACCTCCACATCAAGAACCACGCGGTCTTGGGAGCTGCCAGGCCGGCGTTTGACCTCGACCCCTTTGAACAACCCAAGCGCTTTGAGCCGCTTTTTCGCGCCTTCGACCAGCGCAGGATTGTAGGCATCACCCTCGGCCAGACGAAATTCGCGGCGGATGACATAATCCTTTGTGCGTGTATTCCCGATGACGTTGATGCGATCGATGTAGACGCGCGGCCCTTCCTCGATCACATAGCTAATATCGATTTTATGATTGACCGGATCCGGCTGGGCGTTTGGCCGCACACGCGCGAACGCATTGCCGTCGTTGGAGATAGATTGAGTCAACCGCTCGACCGTCTTGTCAATCTTCTGAGCATCGTAGGTGTCACCGCTATCGGTGAGCATGTCACTCTCGAATGCTTTCGCATCCACGTCGGACACCGTACTTTCGACCTTCGTCGTGCCAAACTCGTAGAGTTCACCCTCCTCGATCGCAAACGTGACAAAGAAGCCTGATCCATCGCGATCCAGCTCAGCATTCGCCGCCACCACCTGCGCATCCGGATAGCCGTTCTTCAGATAGTGCTGACGAACAAGCTCCCGGTCGAGGTTCATGCGGTCTGGATCATAGACGCTGGTGCCCTTCAAGAAGTCGAGCCAGCCCTTTTCGGTCGTGCTGATGACGTCACGCAGCTCTGTGTCGGTGAACGCATGGTTGCCGACGAAATTGATACCCTTCACCTTGGTCGCGGGGCCCTCACTGATCTCAAAGACCAGGTTCACGCGGTCCTGCTCAAGCTCGATGATCTTCGGATCAACCACGGCCGCGTATTGGCCCTGGCGCCGGTACACGTCGAGAATGCGCTGTGCATCAGCCTGTACGCGCGCACGTGTGAACACTGAGCGCGGTTTGAGCTGCACTTCTCCGCGCAACGTCTCTGTATCGATTTCACTGTTGCCCTCGAAGGCAACCTGATTGATGACGGGGTTCTCGACGACCTCAACGATCACATCCGAGCCAGAACGATCGATTCTGACATCAGAGAATAGCCCCGTTGAAAAGAGGGCCTTGATCGAGCTGTTGGCCTTTTCGGCGTCATAGGCGTCACCAACGGAGAACTTGAGGTACGAGCGCACCGTCTCTGGCTCGACACGCCGGTTTCCGTAGACCTGAATCTGTCTGATAGCGGTGGTTTGCGCTGCGGCAGGGGCCGCGAGCAAAATGGCGTGCGACCACACGGCTCCCGATGAGACGAGTGCCAACATCAAAAGTAGACGGCAGACGCTCACCGACATGATCCGGACTAGAGGCATTCGCGGATATGCTCTCGTTTTATGCCGATTTCCCCCTTCGACAGCAGCATCCATCGGCTTTGGACTGCCACGCCGTTCACGAATTCAAGCTCGAGCCATAACTCCTTGGCGGCTCTTCTGTCGTTTTGAGCGAACCCCCTCCCCTGACTTGCTTTTTAACGATTCAGCAAGCCGTGTGGAAGTGGCAAGATTACGTCACTGAATGCGATTCTAACCGTCCCCCATGAACCATCGCCAGTTCCTTAATAAATCGTTCAAAGTGACATAAACCATCAACATGAGCACAAGTGCAATCCCGACCTGGAACCCCACTTCTTGTATACGCTGACTGAGGGGACGGCGGCGGACCGCTTCGATCGCATAGAACAGCAAATGCCCACCGTCGAGCACCGGAATCGGTAAGAGATTCAAGAACCCGATATTGGCCGAAATAAAGGCAATCCAGCGCAGCAAAGGTTCAATACCGAGCTCTGCGACTTTTCCTGTGACCTGGGCAATGAGCAGTGGGCCGCCCATCTGATCGGCCGATTGGCGCCCCGTGATCATGTCCCGAATACCAAGAATCGTCTGGGAAATGTTCGTGTACGTCTCTTTTATCCCGAGACGCAGCGACTCAACAGGTCCGACGGATTTCGCTTCAATACCCTGGGTAGATAGCGATGGCTTGATGCCAATGAGACCACGGCGGAAAACGCCCCCAAATGCATCATCCTGTTCGCGAACCTCGGGCGTGATCTTGAGATCCAGCGCCTTGCCGCCCCGGTCCACGCTGAAACTGAGCTCCCGGCCGCCGTTAACGCTGACGATTCGAACAACATCCTCGAATCCCTCGATCGTCGTCCCATCGATGCTCTTGATAACGTCGCCCGGCTCAATTCCGGCAGCCGCAGCCGGCATATTGGGCATAACTTCGCCGACGCGCGGCACAATGGTGCGCACGCCGAAAGCGAAATTGACCGCAGCATAAATCGCTATGGCCAATAGGAAATTCGCCATCGGGCCAGCGGCGACGACAGCGGCACGCTGCCACAAAGGCTTCGTTTGAAACGCGCCCGCCCGCTCAGCAGGACTCAATTCGGCCAGGGCATCACCTGATGGCTGGCTCGCAACGTTGGCATCGTCCAAAAACTTGACGTATCCGCCAAGCGGGATCCACGCAAAGCGCCAGCGCGTCCCCTTGCGATCAGTAAAGCCAAAGATCTCCCGGCCGAAGCCGATAGAGAAGGTCGTGACGGTGACACCGCACCAGCGGGCGACCAGGAAGTGCCCCAGCTCATGAATGAACACAACAATGCTGAGCACCAGGAGGAACGCGCCGACCGTAAACAGTGTGGTCGACGTTGTGACACCCAGGCTGACAAGCGCCACCATCCTATTGTTCTCCTCTTCGAGTTCGAATCGTCACTTATTCTCTGAGCGGGCCTACCCTCACAAGCGCTCGCGGCTGGAATGAGAAATGGCCCGATTGATCGCGGTCGCCCGTCAGCGGTCCCCGATTTGGTAAACGGCCATGGGGACACCGGCGGCCAGGCGGCGTGGCCTACACATAGCGATCAAGTTGGGAATGTGCCAGCCGCCGAGCTTCCCCATCAACGGCCAAGATGTCGTCGAGGGTCACCGCAGGCCGGATAAGGTCCGATGATTCGGCACTTTCCATACAACGTTCGACACAATGAGCGATGTTTGGAAAGGCGATACGCCGCCCCAGGAAGGCCTCTACCGCCACTTCATTCGCCGCGTTCAGAATGGCCGGCGCCGTCGATCCGCGAAGAAGTGCCGCACGCGCAAGTCGCAGTGCGGGAAATTTCGTCTCGTCTGGGGATTCAAAACTCAGAGTGCCGAGTGACACCAGGTCGAGCCGTTGCGTCGGTGCCGTCATACGCTGCGGCCACGACAAAGAAAGTGCAATTGGCGTGCGCATGTCAGGCGAGGACAGTTGGGCAATGACAGATCCATCCGTGTAGCAAACAAGGCAGTGCACGACCGATTGTGGGTGAACCACCACGCTTAATTGCTCTGCCTCGATCGGAAAGAGATGATAGGCCTCGATCACCTCAAGTCCCTTGTTCATGAGCGTGGCCGAGTCGACGGAGATTTTCGCACCCATTGACCAGTTGGGATGGCGCACGGCTTCCTCCGGCGTCGCTTGCGCGAGACGCTCCTCACTCCACGTGCGAAACGGTCCGCCTGAAGCCGTCAATATGATTTTCTCAATTGATGCTGGATTGGCCCCACTCATTGCTTGGAGTGCGGCAGAGTGCTCGCTGTCGACCGGCAATAGTTCAGTTCCCGCCTTGGCAACCTCGGCCATGAAAACCTCTCCGGCAGTGACGAGGCATTCCTTGTTTGCCAGTGCCACGCGCCGCCCTTGGCGCGCTGCTTCTAGGGTCGGCCGAAGACCTGCCGTCCCAACAATTGCCGCCATGACACAGTCGGCCGGCTCAGCAGCTGCCGCGATCACAGCCGCAGGGCCCGCAGCAACTTTGACATCAGTTCCGCCAAGGAGCGCTTTCAATTCTCCGTAGTGGGCCTCATCTCCAATCACAGCGATGCGTGCGCCAAATTTGCGGGCCGCCGCGGCGAGACCGGACACGTTGTTTTGCGCAGTGAGGGCAATGATCTCAAAGTCGTCCGAGTTCCGCCCCACCAGATCAAGCGTGTTTTGACCAATCGAACCTGTCGCGCCCAGGACAGTCAGGCTGCGACGTTTGCCTTTGCATTGCGGCATTGTCGCCGGCTCCCATTCCACCGGGGAGGACACCATGCCAGCTATTGCATCATTAGACATCAGAAGCCGAACAACAGGGCCCGCGCAGGTGCTTGCGGGGCGATGACGAATGCCAGCAACGCCGCAACGATAGCAACGGCAATAATGCTGTCCATGCGGTCCATGAAACCGCCGTGACCGGGGATTAGATTACTTGCGTCTTTTAGGCCGAAGAGCCGCTTGAGGGCGGATTCGGCTAGATCACCCCCTTGCGCAACGAGGCCGAGCCCAAACCCTGTGAGAGCAAGTCTGAGTTCCGAAGTCCCCGGCACAAAGAATGCGAAGAGCGCCGCGACGGCGGTACTGGCCGAGAGGGCACCCAGCAATCCCGCCCACGTTTTCTTTGGCGATATCGTTGGCCACAACTTGGGGCCGCCGATGAGCCGCCCGGCAGCAAACGCTGCAGTGTCGGCACACCATACAATTGCAAATATGAGCAAGATGGCCATGAACCCATACGGCGTGTCATAGCGCAGCCAAAGGAGTGCCACCGCCGGCAGCCCCACATAAAAGACTCCAAGGGCCGAAAGCCCAGCACTCCGACCAAATGTCGGTGGAACGATGACAATTGCTGCCGTGGCAAGCACGGCGACCCCGATGGCACCGTAGCCCATCGCGGCTAAAGCAATGGCAATTGTCACGGCCGTTGCGTGAATGAAGAATGGCAGATCGAACCGTTCACCACGGACGACCCGGCTCCACTCCCAACTAATCAGAAGCGCAACTGCGAGAATGAGCGCAGCAAAGGGCAGCGGGCCTGCATAGGCAAGCGCCATTGCCACGACGGCCAACACGGCGCCCGAGATGATGCGCAGCTTGATGTTTTTGGGCAACCAGGCGCTCGCGTCTGGCGATGTCTCAGAAACAGCCGTGTTGTCTGGCATGACGGTGCCCCTCACGCCATCGATCGCTTGGAAAGTCCGCCAAAACGGCGATCGCGCTCATGATAGCAGGCGATCGCTTCCTCAAGCCTCGCGCGGTCAAAGTCGGGCCAGTAAACGTCCATAAAGACGAGCTCTGAATAGGCTGCCTGCCAGAGAAGGAAATTCGACAGCCGGATTTCTCCGCTCGTGCGAATAAGGAGATCTGGGTCGGGTATTCCCGCGGTATCGAGCGCCTCGCCGACGACCTCCGCCGTAATCTCATCAGGCTCCAAAGCGCCTTTCTTAACGGCTTCGGCGAGCTTACGGGCGGCCTTGGCAATCTCCGTGCGCGCTCCATAGTTGAACGCAATGATCAGCGATAGCGCTTGGTTTTGCCGCGTCAGTTCGCACGCTTCCTCAATGAGCGTCATCAGCTCGGGATCGACGTTATCGCGCTCGCCAATCACCTGTATCTTGACTCCCGCTTGGTGGAGCTCCGCTAGATCGCGGCGGATGAAGCGCTTCATAAGGCCCATGAGATCGTCGATCTCACCGGCAGGTCGCGTCCAATTCTCTGACGAGAAACTGTAAAGGGTCAGGTAGGAAACCCCGAGTTCGATTGCCGCGCGTACCGTTCGGCGCACAGCCTCCACACCGCGACGATGACCGATAGATCGAGGTAGGCCCCGCTCGTTCGCCCAGCGCCCGTTACCGTCCATGATTATGGCTACGTGCCGGGGCGGAGCATCCCCCTCGCCGTGGCGATCGTCTCTGATTTCAAACTCTCTCACGGGTCAGCGGGCTTCCGATTTCTATGGGGCGCACAGATCAACACGTCGTCTGATCGAATGAACTTCTGCTCAGACCTTTTGAATCTCGGCTTCCTTGGCTGCAAGAGTCTCGTCGATTTCTTTTACGAGCTTGTCGGTAAGTTCCTGCACCATAGCTGAAGCTTTATGGTGCTCATCCTTGCTCATGTCGCCATCTTTTTCGAGCTTCTTGAGAAGATCCATACCGTCGCGCCTGACATTGCGCACTGCGACGCGAGATTGCTCGGCATATTTGTGGGCGATCTTGGCAAGTTCCTGACGGCGCTCGGCAGTGAGTGTGGGGATAGGCAGGCGGAGCAGAGTACCATCGATAACAGGATTGAGTCCGAGGTTCGCTTCGCGAATCCCCTTTTCGACCGCAGAGACGTTCGACTTGTCCCAGACTTGGACTGAGATCGTGCGCGGCTCGGGAACCGATACCGTGGCCACCTGATTGAGCGGCATTTTGGAACCGTAAACGGAGACCTGCACCGGATCGAGCAAATGTGTGCTCGCCCGCCCTGTTCTCAGCCCCGACAACTCGCGCTTCAATGCATCGATGGAGGCGCGCATACGCTTTTCCAGCTCGTTGAGATCGAATGGACCGGTTTGCATTTTTACTCCTTAAGCCGGCTCGGCCCGCCGCGGTCCAGATCCGCAGTAGGTTCCACCACCCCCGACGGGGACATCGGCCGTGTTAGGCGCTTCTAGTCAGGCGTATCAAGCCGACCCTTCTATGACGGTTGCCCGCCCTTCTCCGCGTAAGACCTTGAGAAGGTTGCCCGCCTCCTCGATGGAGAACACAATTACCGGAAGTTTGTTGTCGCGAGCAAGGGCGATCGCGGCCCCATCCATCACCTTGAGATCCCGGGACAAAACCTCCGCATAACTTAGCCTGTCAAACCGTTTGGCATCCGGATTCTTGTGAGGATCGGAATCATAGACCCCATCGACTTGGGTTGCTTTTGCCACTGCTTGGCAATTCATCTCGACGGCGCGCAGTGTCGCGGCTGTATCGGTGGTGAAAAAGGGATTGCCCGTCCCCGCAGCGAAGATAACCACGCGGCCCTCTTCCATGTGATGTAGGGCTTTGGGGCGCACGTAGTTTTCACACACGGTCGGCATGGGAATTGCCGACAAAACCCGCGCCGGTGTATTGGCCCGTTCGAGCGCATTCTGGAATGCCAGTGCGTTAATTACCGTTGCCAGCATGCCCATATAGTCGGCCGTCGCGCGATCCATGCCTTTGGCGGCCCCGGCCACCCCACGGAAAATGTTACCGCCGCCAATCACAATGGCGATCTGGCATCCCGCCGCCACCACTTCGGCAACGTCACGGGCAAGCCTCTCAACGACGGCCACATCGATCCCGTAGCCGTTGCGGCCCATCAAAGCCTCACCTGAGAGCTTCAAGAGCAGCCGCGTACAGCTCAACTGAGCGCTTCCAGCCGCCATGCCGCCTCCTCGCGTTGCCGCAAATGCAAGACTGGCCGCCCGCATGCCCGGACGGCCAGTCCTTAACTAGCGCATCAAGTAGGGATTCGCCTAGCCGCCAGCCGCGGCAGCGACCTCGGCGGCGAAATCCTCTTCCTTCTTTTCGATGCCTTCTCCGAGGGCATAACGGACGAATCCCGCGATTTTGACCGATCCACCAACTTGGCTCTCCGCCTCCTTGAGAACCTGAGAGACGCTCTTGGAGGTGTCGTGGATGTAGATCTGATCGAGGAGGCAGTTTTCTTTGCTGTAGCTCTTGAGACCGCCGGCCAGGATCTTCTCCAAAACCTGCGGTGGCTTGCCCTTGTTCTTGTCGGCAAGGATCGCCTTTTCACGCTCAAGCGTCTCTTCGGGCACGCCCGATAAGTCGAGGGCGACAGGATTTGTCGCCGCCGCGTGCATCGCAAGCATGCGCGCCAACGCAGCAAGCTCGTCTGCGTTCTTGCCCTCAGACTCCAGGGCAACAAGCACACCGATCTTACCCAGACCCGGGGCAGACTGATTGTGAATATACGAGCCCACAATGCCATTAGATACACTCAGCGTCGCCGTACGACGCAAGGTCATGTTCTCGCCGATCGTCGCGATCATTTCCTTGATGTACTCTTCAACCGTGTCTTTCTTGCCCGGAAATGTCATCGCCAAGAGTTTTGCGACATCGCCGTCAGCACCACCGGCAAGGGACGCAATCTTTGCAACCATCTCCTGGAAGTTTTCGTTACGCGCAACGAAGTCTGTTTCCGAGTTTACTTCAACGACAGCACCTGTCGTTCCCGAAGCGTCAACGCCGACAAGACCTTCAGCGGCAACACGCCCCGCCTTCTTTGCCGCCTTCGACAGGCCCTTCTTGCGAAGCCAATCGACAGCGGCCTCGATATCGCCCTTCGTCTCCGTCAGCGCCGCCTTACAATCCATCATTCCGGCGCCGGTCTTGTCGCGCAGTTCCTTGACAAGGCTCGCGGTAATCGCAGTCATTGATATGCTCTTTGGTTGGCGGGTTCGCCAAATGCTACGCCCGCAGCTTGACATTAGGGTGATGAGGCAGTTGCCCAGCAGGGCAGCGCCTAGGCCGCCGTCGCCTCAACCAACTTCTTTGCCTGTCCGGCCCAATCTTCCGTCGTGATCTGGCCATCGAGCTTGAGCTGAGCGTCAAGCGCAGCCGTCTGTTCCGCATCCAGATCGGCAAACTGCCAGAAATGGTACACACCCGCATCATTGAGCCGTTGCTCGAGCTTCACCGAGATGCCCGTGATACGCTTGAGATCGTCCGGCTCACCGCGCGGTGCTTCGATGCCACGAAATCCAGATGCCGTTTCAACGGCAGGCAACGCTTCTGCTGGTGGCGCTTCAGCGGCTCCAACGTCAACACCCGCAGTGGACTGCGAACGCTCCAGGCCATCAAGAGCAGCGCGAGCGACGAGGTCACAATAGAGCGTGATTGCACGGCCAGCATCGTCGTTGCCCGGAACCGGGAAATCGACGCCGTCGGGTTCGCAATTCGTGTCGATAATCGCCACGATCGGAATTTTGAGCTTCTTCGCCTCCTTGATGGCGATGCTCTCCTTGTTGGTGTCGATTACAAACAAAAGGTCCGGCGTTCCGCCCATATCCTTGATGCCGCCCAGCGCCTGATTGAGCTTCTCGCGCTCACGCGTGATAGTGAGCACTTCCTTTTTTGTGCGCCCTTGAGGATCAGCAAGGATGTCATCGAGCTGACGCAGACGGCGGATCGACTGGGAAATGGTCTTCCAGTTCGTCAACGTGCCACCAAGCCAGCGATGGTTGATAAAGTATTGCGCCGAACGCTTTGCGGCATCTGCAATCGCATCAGAGGCCTGCCGTTTCGTGGCAACGAAGAGCACGCGGCCGCCGCCGGCAACCGTGTCTGAAATCTTCAGCAAGGCCTGATGCAATAACGGCGTGGTCTGTGTCAGATCAATGATATGGATATTGTTGCGCGCGCCGTAGATGAAGGGCGCCATTTTGGGGTTCCAGCGATGGGACTGGTGACCAAAGTGTACACCAGCTTCCAATAGCTGACGCATGTTGAACGCGGGCAGCGTCATGTGAGTCGTCCTTTTCCGGTTGAGCCTCCGCAAACCTGAGAAGACCACCCTAAATTCGGGTGATCCACCGGAGCGCTATGACGGGGCTGTCTGTCCGCCCAGCGCATAGGTTCGCGTGTGAGATGGCGGGCTTATAGGCTGCCTGCCCGGCGTTGACAAGCCGTCCTCGTGCGGCCTTGCTCTTGGGGACCGAAACAGCCCGGGAAAGTGGCATGAGCAATACCGAAATCCCCGTCAGGGCGCTGCAGCTCGGCGAACGCATCGAAGTAAAGGGGCTTGAGCGCGCGGACGCCTTCTCGACGATACCACTGGCCTTCCACACGGGCACTGGCCGCACTGTCGTCCTGTTCAAATCAGGCGCCGCCGTCTTCATCAACATGACCCCAGTCGAGGAAGAGGAGCTGATCCGTAGCTTGGGTCCACGTATACGCAGCCCCCTCAAGGACCGCGAGTTCGAAATGGTCGGGCTTACGGTGCGTCCCAACGAAGAAGAGCTCGTTACACCGAGCGGTGCTCTGCAGGTGAAGGCCGCCGATTCCCACCGACTGTTGCTGATAGCCGAGGCGCTCGCCATGAGTGTTGCACTCGCCTATGACGAGCGGCGCATTGCCACTGCCTTCGACAACATCGATTCTGTCGCACAAAGCCTGCAACGCGAGCAGCTCCCCACCGGACCGAAGGGCGGCCTTTTGAAACAGATCGGCCAGGCCCTCGCCATCCAGCAGCGGCTGGCCGGTCGCGTCGACCTCGATGAGAAGCCCGACGTGCTGTGGGATCATCCAGAACTGGAGCGCTTCTGGGCCCGCCTTGTTGATGAGTACGACCTACCCCAGCGCGGCCGCGCGATCGCGCGTAAGCTGGAGGTCATCCGCGAGACAGCCGATACAATCGCCGACCTCTTGGCGACGCGCACCAGTCACCGGCTCGAGTGGTACATCATCATATTGATTGCGATCGAGATCCTCCTTAGCCTCTACGACATCTTCCTGATGTAAGGACTAATCAGGCAGACAGTCTTTGAAGCGCGACAGAACGTTCTGCGGCAGGATCGCAATCGCTGTGCGGTCTTTTACCGCCCACGTCTGAAGCTTCAAAACCTGTTCTTCGGGCAGTGCTACGCATCCTGCGGTGCCGACGCCCTCGCCTCCCCAGATGTGCAGGAAGATGCAAGAGCCCCCCCGGACCTCGCGACTGGGCGGATAGTCGATGACGAGCCCGCGCTTGTAGACCGGGAACGTCGCCATGTCCTCCCCTCTCACAGCGTCACCCGCAACGCTCTTGGGTACGATGCGCCCGTAGTGAGGCGAGCCGACATCGTCCACGCAGTAGTGCTCATCCGGCATCAAACGCAAATGCCCGGGCCGATCGGCCTCGTCAAAACCGAAGGTCACTCCAACACGGTAGATCCCGACGGGCGTGCGCGTGTCGCCTTCCAGTTTCACAGGCTCGTCCGACTTTGCTTGATCGGCAAACGGATGCCCCCATGCCAATCCATCTATGCCAACAACCGCTGCTATCGGTGACGACGCTTGCGTCCAGGCCGCCTCTGGTGAAGACCGCTCATACGTCGTAAGGGTCGCGCTCGTGTCGTCGAACGACGGCGTTGTCACGAGAATGAGCCGGGTCGCCTGTTTGATGGCCGCAGGACACTGCATCTTGCTTTGTTCACACCCCAACAGCGCCAACATTGTGAGCAGGGCCAGGGCTCGAAACGTCCTCGCTGCCGTGCCCGCCATCTCTCCTCCTAAGAAAAATGCTCGAGTGAGAGGCCTAAGTCTAAATCTCTAAGACTTTCACCACACCCGGCACAGTGGAGAGCACACCTGCACGAGACGGCGAGACGTCGTAGAGGCCAGGCACGATGAATTCCATCACGCGCCCGCGATCCTCCAACGGTACCACCAGCCGGATCTCGCCCTTGCCACCGGCTTTGAGGCGCGACTTCAACGTGGCAATCGCCTTTTCCGCGCCCTGAGCGAGCCGGCCGTCGAGGACAACTTTCAATCCCCGCTGCACACCGGCCGCCGCCTTGTCCAAGGCTTCCATACCATCAACCCGCATCTTCACTGTATCGCCGTCGCGCTCGGCGTTGACGGCGAGTAGCACCGGCGTTCCCGGTTCCAGCAGATCGCGGCATAGGGATAGCGTATCGGAGAAGACGACCGCCTCGAACTGCCCAGTCGTGTCGGAGAACATGGCAAAGGCAAACTTGTTGCCCCGCTGCGACTTGCGCTCGCGTGCAGAAATGACGATGCCGGCAAGCCGCCCTTCACAGGATCCGCGCTCCGTCAGCGCCTCGAAGTCGACGAAGCGCGTGACGCCCAGCTTCTCCAAGACGCGCTCGTATTGATCAAGCGGGTGACCGGAAAGATAGAACCCGATCGCTTGAAACTCGTGGGAGAGACGTTCCATGGGCGTCCATGGCTCGGCGGGGCGTAGATCAAGCTGCGGTGATGCATCACCCTGCCCGAAGAGATCGTCCGTGCCCGAAGCCGTGTTCGCTTCCTGGCGCTGCGCCAGTGCAAGGATTCCTTCTACATTCTTGCAGACGAGCGAACGCGTGGGTTCCAACTCATCAAAGGCACCGGCGCAGGCAAGTGTTTCCAATGCGCGCTTGTTGACGGCCTTGGTGTTGAGGCGTGAGGCAAAGTCGGCAAGCGTTTCATATCTGCCGTTGGCATTGCGGTCCGACACGATGGTCGTAACGGCGGACGCACCGATGTTCTTGAGTGCTGCGAGCGAGTAGCGAATGGCACCCAGCTGATCGGCCTCGTTCGACACCTCCGCCAAAAAGTCGACATTGGAGGCGTTGACACACGGCGGTTTCACTTCAATCCCGCTTCTCCTGGCCTCCGACGCGAATAGCGCCAGCTTGTCGGTGTTGCCCATGTCGAGGGTCATGGAGGCGGCGAGAAACTCCTCGCGGTAGTTCGCCTTCATGTAGGCCGTGTGGTAGCTGACGAGCGCGTAGGCTGCGGCATGGCTTTTGTTGAAGCCGTAGCCTGCGAACTTGTTGACCAGTTCGAAGATGTACTTGGCGTCCGCCTTCTCGACGCCCTGCTCGACCGCACCCTCGATAAAGCGCGCCCGGTGACGCGCCATCTCGGCCCTGTCCTTCTTGCCCATGGCGCGCCGGAGCATATCGGCCTGCCCGAGCGTATAGCGGCCCATCACCTGCGCGATCTGAATGACCTGCTCTTGGTAGATGATGACGCCGTACGTCTCTTTCAGGATGGGCTCCAGCATCGGGTGGAGATAGTCGACAGGTTCCTCGCCGTGCTTACGGTTTATGTAGGTCGGGATGTTGTCCATGGGGCCGGGGCGGTAGAGCGCCACCATGGCGATGATGTCCTCGAAACGATCGGGCCTCAGGCGCTTGAGACTCTCGCGCATACCGGTGCTTTCCAACTGGAACACCCCAACCGTGTCGGCCTTGGCAAGGATCTCGAAGGATTTGCGGTCGTCGAGCGGAAGGCTTGGGAGATCGACCTCGACGCCGCGCCCGCGTTTGACGAGATCGACGGCCTTCTGCAGTACGGTCAGCGTCTTGAGGCCCAGAAAGTCGAACTTCACAAGTCCCGCGGCCTCAACGAGCTTCCAGTTATACTGGGTGACCGGCGTATTGGATTTCGGGTCGCGCGCGAGCGGCACCAGCTCCACGAGAGGGCGATCGGCGATCACCATGCCCGCGGCATGAGTCGAGGCATGCCGATAGAGCCCTTCAAGCTTTTGGGCAATTTCCAGCAAGCGGGCGACAAGCGGATCGGACTCTCGGGCTTCTTGCAGTTTCGGCTCACCCGCGATCGCCTCATCGAGCGTCACGGGATTGGCTGGATTGTTGGGGACCAGTTTGCACAGCCGGTCGACCTGCCCATAGGGCATCTGCAGAACACGCCCCACATCGCGCAGTACGGCACGCGCTTGCAGCTTTCCGTGCGTAATGATCTGCGCCACGCGATCATGCCCGTACTTGTCCTGCACGTAGCGGATGACCTCATCGCGCCGGTCCTGGCAGAAGTCGATGTCGAAGTCCGGCATCGACACGCGCTCGGGATTGAGGAAGCGCTCAAAGAGCAACCCGAAGCGAAGCGGGTCGAGATCGGTAATCGTTAGAGACCAGGCAACGACCGAGCCCGCGCCCGAACCGCGGCCCGGCCCGACCGGAATGCCGTGCGACTTCGCCCACTTGATAAAGTCGGCCACGATGAGGAAGTAGCCGGGGAACTTCATCCGCGTGATGATGTCGATCTCGTAGGCGAGGCGCTTTTCGTAGTCGGCAACCTCAAACTCTGCCGCGGGCGGGTTGGTCGCAAGCCGCGCTTTCAATCCCGCCTCGGCTTGCCGCTTGAGCTCGGCTGCCTCTAATCGCAGCTGCTCGGTCTCGCTGATGGCGTCATCACTTGCGATGAACCGAGGAAGAATGGGTTTACGGCCCTTCGGACGAAAAGCACTTCGCTTGGCGATCTCAATGGTGCTCTCAAGCGCTTCGGGAAGATCGGCGAACAATTCCGCCATTTCTTCTTCGCTCTTGAGGTAGTGCTCGCGCGTCACGCGGCGCCGGTCGTCTTCGACGACGAAGCGTCCCTCCGCGATGCACAAAAGCGCGTCGTGTGCTTCATAATCGTCAGGGCTCGCGAAGTACGCTTCGTTCGTTGCAACAACCGGGATTTCGTGCGTGTAGGCCAACGCAAGGAGGTGCGTCTCTGTCTCGCGCTCGCTGGCGAGCCCGTGACGCTGGATCTCCACATAGAGCCGGTCGCCGAAAATGGATTTCAAGCACGTCATGCGCGCCGCTGCTAGTTGGCTCTGCCCGTCACGCAGCGCCTGATCGATGGGGCCATCCGGACCGCCGGTCAGCGCAATCAACCCTTGCCCGTGCTCTTCAAGAGCTGTCACATCCACGTGCGGCAACGCCGTCTCACCCGCCTCAAGATGCGCCTTGCTCACGAGCTTCATGAGGTTGGCAAATCCCTCCTCGTTCGTTGCAAGAAGGGCGATCGGTCCAAACCTGGGTTCCCGCCGTGGCTGTCCTGGACGCTCAAGCTGATCTGGTTGCCGTTCCTTGAAGTCGAGCGCGAGTGTGACCCCGATGATCGGCTGTATGCCCGCCGCGGCGAGCTTGTCGGAGAATTCCAGTGCGCCGAACAGATTGCTGGTATCGGTCAAACCCAGCGCGGGAAAGCCGTGCCCCACCGCAAGCTTGGCAAGCCTTGGGATCGGCAGCGCACCTTCCAGCAGCGAATAGGCGGAGTGCACCTTCAGGTGCACAAACCTGGGTGCGGCTGGACCTTCAGTGCTTGCCTTGGCAGCGGGAAAACGACTCGGCGCGTTCATGGTCTTTCATAGACCAGCCCCACTCAGCGCCCAAGCCTCGCAACCCAGCTTTACTGGGCTGCAAGCTGTATTAGCTGTGCACAGTGCTCGGTGTCATTTCGATCAGAAGACCCTCCTCCAAACGCAGAACGCGGTCCATGCGGCGCGCAAGTTCGAGGTTGTGGGTGGCAATGAGCGCCGCCACTCCGGTGCTTCGAATCAGGTGAAGCAGCTCATCAAACACCCGCTTTGCGGTGTGAGGGTCAAGGTTTCCGGTGGGCTCATCCGCCAGAATGAGGCGCGGGCCATTTGCCAAGGCCCGCGCAATCGCTGTGCGCTGCTGCTCGCCGCCCGATAGCTCGGCAGGCCGATGATCAAGTCGCGGCTCCAGGCCTAACGACGTGAGAAGCTCGCGGGCCCGCGCTTTGGCTTGGCGCCGGCTGCGCCCGAGGATCAATTGGGGCATGGCCACGTTCTCAAGAGCGGAGAACTCCGGCAGCAGCTGATGAAACTGATAGACGAACCCCATAGCCTCACGCCGCACGCGCGTGCGCTCGATGTCGTTCATATCAGTGCAATCACGCCCACCGATATACACGTGGCCATCGTTGGGCGTCTCCAGGAGTCCTGCGATGTGAAGCAAAGTCGACTTGCCCGCACCCGAGGGTCCGACCAACGCAACCGCCTGCCCGGGATAGATGGCGGCGGAGGCACCGGCGAGCACGGCAATAGGGCGAGAGCCCTGATGAAATGTCCGAACGATCCGATCGAGCCCGAGGACCGGTTGCGCTTGTTTGTCGTGCACGGATCGAGGCTCCTGGGGTAGGGCGGTCATCAATCGCTCACCTACTCGTAGCGCAGCGCTTCGACGGGATCGAGCGTCGAAGCGCGCCAAGAAGGATAAAGAGTCGCCAGAACCGACAAGGCAAGGGCCATTCCGACAATCGACGCGGTCTCATAGACGTCCATGTCGGCGGGAAGCTGTGTCAGGTAATAGATATTTGGATCAAAAAGGGTCGTATTCGAGAGCCAGGCTGCCACGTTGCGCACGGATTCTATATTGAGACAAAACACGATCCCCAACACGAGCCCGGCGAGTGTCCCGACGACGCCGATCGATGCCCCTGTGATCAGGAATACACGCATCATCGAGCCGCGTGTAGCACCCATCGTGCGCAAGATCGCAACGTCGCGGCCCTTGTCTTTAACGAGCATCATAAGTCCGGAGATAATGTTGAGTGCCGCAACGAGCACGATCAGCGACAGAATGACAAACATCACATTGCGCTCGACGGCGAGAACCGTGAAGAACGTCTCGTTGCGCTGACGCCAATCGGAGACATGGACTGTGGGTCCAGCCGCACTCTTTATCGTTCTCACGTATTCCGCTGCGCTTTCGGGATCTTCGGTGACGATCTCAAGCGCATCGATATCGTGCCCGCGCGAGAAGTAGCGCTGTGCTTCCACCAGCGGCATGAAGATCATCGTGCGGTCATACTCCGACATGCCCATCTCGAACACGGCGGAAATCAAGTAGGGCTTCGTACGCGGGGCGGTACCAAATGGCGTCGAGGCACCACGCGGAGATACGAGCGTGATCCTGTCGCCCACATTGACACGCAACGTGTTTGCCAGTCGCGTTCCAATTGCGATGCCGGTTTGATTGTCAAAGCCGTCCAGAGTGCCGAAGCGGATGTTGTCGGACACCAAGGGCAAAGACTTAAGACCCTTCTCCGTCATACCCCGCACCAGACCCCCTGTGGCGTGTACGGCCGACGACACCATTACTTGCCCTTCGATCAACGGCATCACCGCTTCGACACCAGGAACCCGCTCAATCTTCTTGGCGATTTCAGGATAGTCGTCAAACGGCAGGCCGATCTTGTTGACGATGACGTGGCCGTTCAGTCCGAGGATCTTGGAGAAGAGTTCGTTGCGAAAGCCGTTCATGACGGCCATCACGATAATGAGGGTGGCAACACCCAGCATGATACCGGTGAAAGAGAAGCCGGCGATGACGGAGATGAACCCTTCCTTGCGCCGCGAGCGCAGGTAGCGAAGCGCCAGCATCCATTCGAATATCGCAAAGGGGCGCGTCTCGTGCGCGTCCGCCATTCTGGAATCCGTCCCACCGGCGCGTGTCATTCCCCCGAACCTCCCTCGCTCCACCTGGCCGGAGCCTGAGAGCTAAACCTGCAATCAGGCCAGATTGCGTTGCGTAAGAAAACGGCCTTTTCAGACGGTTGCCGCCCTTTTCTCGAACTTAATAAGCGCGCCCAATCAGCACAGATTCTCGTGCGGGCTCGCCTGTGAATAGACATACCCCATCGATAGGTTTCTGCTCGAGTGGGGCGTTCCGGATCGTGAGCTTAAGGGCTTTTAGCCGGTCCGCAATTGCTTCCAGATCGGTCCCTTCGGGCTTGGACCACGCGACACTTACCCAGCCCTTAAATTCCCCACCTTCATCTTCGGCCTCGGCCGCCCCGAAGTACTCCTCCAGCTCGTCGAATGTTTTGATATCCGACAGGATACTGCCGTCGAGGCGTGCCTTGGCCTCGGCAAACAGGCGTCCTTGAATGTCATCCAAAAGCGATTGAGCACCGGCCACGAACTCCGCGCGCGGGAGGCTATGCGAGGCGACCTTGTCGCCATCGCGCAGAACATCGCGGCGCATGTAGGTAACCTTCTCGCCGGCAGCATCGCGCCCGCCGACCTCGACGATCACCGGCGCGCCCCGGCGCACCCAGTTCCAGCGCTTCTCCGCCGACTTCACCGGCTTTGTGTCGACGAGCACGCGGATGCCAGAGGCTTTCAGCTCCTTCTCGAGCGAAGCACAGTAGTCGAGCAGCTCCTTGTCCTCCGGCTTGTCGCGCAGCATGGGCACAATGACGATCTGGCGCGGCGCGATTTTCGGCGGGAGCCTCAGACCGTCGTCGTCGCCGTGCGTCATGATCACGCCGCCGATGAGACGCGTCGACACGCCCCAGCTCGTCGTGTGGCAATACTCAAACTCATTCTCACGGTTCTGGAACTGAATGCCCTGGGCCTCGGCGAAGTGCGTGCCGAGATAATGCGACGTACCGGCTTGCAACGCCTTGCCGTCCTGCATCATCGCTTCGATCGAATAGGTATTGTCGGCGCCGGGGAAACGCTCGTTCGCCGGCTTCTCACCGGCGATGACAGGCATGGCGAGCACAGTCTCGGCAAACTCGCGATAGACCTCGAGCATCTTCATGGTTTCGGCCATGGCGTCGTCGCGGTCGGCGTGCGCAGTGTGCCCCTCCTGCCAAAGGAACTCCGCGGTGCGCAGGAAGAGACGCGGGCGCATCTCCCATCGCACGACGTTGGCCCACTGATTGATGAGCAGCGGCAAATCGCGATACGTCTTGATCCAGCGTTGGAACGCATCGCCGATGATCGTCTCCGACGTCGGCCGCACGATGAGCGGCTCTTCGAGCTTGGCCGAAGGATCGACCAC